>DUTO01000124.1 GCA_012842035.1 Clostridia bacterium
AAAGAAGCTGTTAATGCTGTAGGTGTTTCTACTGAGGAGATCTCTTCCGAGAGTCAGGCCCTTAAAGAGATTATTTTAGAATCTATTAGTGCATATCAAAGTATAAGCGCTCACACTCAAGAAGTATCGGCAACGGCAGAAGAACAAGCGATGATGATGTTTCAAACAGTAAAATCTACTACAGATCTTTCTGCTTTGTCGAAAAAATTAAAAAAGTCAATAGAGCATTTTAAAGTATGATTAAGGGCTAAGAAAAAGTGGGAGAGGTTCTTCCTTAGGTTCCTCCGGAAAATATAGAAATCTATGTTCAACACTTTTGGGGGGGAGAAAGCCTTTAAATTTAGTTATTTCTTCACCTGTTTTTTTTATGATGTTAATTGAATTATTAATTTCTTCCCAAAAAATAAGGGTATTATCTTTGGTCCATTGTAGGTTATGGATGGGGAAAATAAGAGATTTAATTTTAGTTGGTTTAGACTGTGTTAAAGTATATAAATATAGTTCTTTTTCTCCGGTTTCATCTCTTGAGAGAGTGTAAGCTAGGGATGAGGATGATTGATTAAAGCATAAATTATTACATGCACCTGTAAGATTGTCGAAGAGAATTGTACTTTTGTTAGTTTGGTAATTCCAGATAATAATTTCTCCTGTTTTTTGGGAGCTAGGATTGGCCACAAGCAAAATTTCTTCATCTGAGAGCCAGCACAAAGGACCCAAATGTTGTAATAGTTTAGTGCCCAACTCTTTTCCTTGCTTGTCAATGATTGTTATTTGAAAAAGGTTGCTTCCTTGTTGGGGGTAATCTTCTAAAAAAGCATAGAGCAACTTATCATCTTGAGGACTCCAAGCTATAGAAAAAACTACTCGTATCATACCAAGGTTATTTGGAGGGAAGGGATAGGTTTTTTTTATGTTTTTGGGGATATCATATACACCTAAGTAGTGTTCATCAGCGTAAGCTATCTTTGTTCCTTTATTATTCCAAGCACAAGAGGGTTGAGTTGAAAGAAAAACTGGTTTCTTTTCTTTTTTGAGGTCGCAGAGAAAAAGGCCTTGCCATAAATCAAAAAGAGTATAGTGTTCTTCTTGAGGACTTAATGTAGCTAGATGACCCCAATTTTTAAGTTTAATGCCGGGTACAAAATTAAGTTGTTCTAATTGGTTGCGCATTGCCCGAATTGTTCCTGTCCGGTCAAGAATTATTTGTACAGGTATTTCCTTAGGAAATTGTGGTAAAGGAACAAGTTTTCCGGAATAAAGACCCATTAAAGCAAAAAGAGCGTTAGAAGAAAAAGGATATTTAAGCAAATTATGTTCAGTTTTTAAATAGATTAAATTATCTTGATAACCTAAATAAAGGCCATGTAAAGAAACTTCGTTTTTTCTAGTTTCCCAAGGTTCTCGTGTTTCAGCGAGACTATATTGGGGTATAGTTAATAATAATAGTAAAGTAAAGGTAAAAAGTTTTTTAGTTACTTGGCTGTTCATATTTTGCACTCCTCCTCAAGAAAGAACATAATGGAAATATTTTACATTTATTTGCGAAGTCCTTCTTTTTAAGGGATAAATTATAAATAATTTTATTGAGGAGAAATTAGTTTTATGCAAAAAAATAACCCTTAAATTAAGGGTTATAGGATAAAAAGATTAGGCGCATCTCTTCAAGATGCAGTTCCCAGAGAGAAAGGTGGGATTCGAACCCACGTAATTCAGGTGCCACGTACCTGAGTGCAACCACTACACCACAATCTCTCTTCACGAACTTGTCATCATTATAACAAGGCTTGTTAATATTTGCAAATGGTTCTTTTTGGACGTGCCTCTTTTTTTGTTTGACAATTATTAACGGGCATTTTATAATAAATTTATTAAGTAAATAAAGCTAAAGGGGCGGTTAGCTCAGCTGGTTAGAGTGCTGCGTTGACATCGCAGAGGTCACTGGTTCGATTCCAGTACCGCCCACCATTAATTAACAATATAATAGTGAATATTAAAGGAGCTATGTTTAAGTTCCTTTTTCTGTTTTTATTACCAGAATAGTTCTTGTATATTAAAGCCCAAGCATCATATAATATTTTTACAAAGAAGGAAGTATGAAAGGAGAGAAATGTTTGCTTGAACCAATTTCAATAGGCACGTATACTAATCCGCATTTAGTATTTAAACGTTTAAATAATGAATTTAAAATCTTACAAAGTGAAGGATTCCCTCTTATTTTAGATGTAGATAAAGTAGGCGAAATCACTTTTATGGATTGTCTTTTTCGTCATAAAGAAGGTTTTAGTGTTGATGATACTTTTAATATAGTTAAATTTTCTATTGCTAATTGTTTGGCTGAAATAATTATAGAAGAATGGGAGATGTTACTGATTAGAAAAATTGTTCGAGATAATTTCTATTATTATACTCAAGAAGAAAAGCAGGCAATTTTAAATAAAACTAAAAAGATCTTAAACCCGATTGGCTTAAATCCATATCATCAAAAACAACGCAAAGAAGAGATAAGGCTTAAAGTTTTAGATTATTTAGAACGCCATAAAAAATTAATTATAGAAGGATTTATTAATTTCCGTTTAAAGGAGTATCAAGGAAACCTTGAAAATGTAGTGAATTCAGCTGTAGATGAGTTTCTTATGGAAAAGGAGTATCTGGAATTTATCCGACTTTTAAAATATTTTGTAGAGATACAAGAACCTCGAGTACAAAAAGTGCAGATTGTTTTTAAGCAAAATGGTAAATTTTTACTTTTAGATGAGGTGGATGAGCCTATAAAACATGAGTGTCTTGATGGATTAGTAGTTGACCTCTTGGAAAATGAGATAAATTATGAGGATCTTTTAATTAGTGCGTTAATTACTTTGGCTCCTCGTGAGTTGCTCATCCACAAAGAAGCGAATGGAGAAACGGGGGAGGCGATTAAAACTATTGAAAATGTGTTTGGTAGCAGGGTTGTTAATTGTTCTGGTTGTCAAAAATGTGGTAGTAAAGATTAAGAAATGAATAGGTAAAAGAAAAAAGAGTGGGAGAAGAGATGTATACTTTATTACTTATTATGTTGATGGGGTTGATTGGGGCTTGTATTGGTTGGGTTACTAATGTTTTAGCGATTAAACTTCTTTTTAAGCCTTATCGAGAATATAGAATACCCATTTGGGGTTGGAGAATACAAGGTCTGATTCCTAAAAGACAAAAAGAGATAGCTCTTGCTTTAGGAGAGATCGTTAGCACCGAATTGATTACGGGAAATGATGTGTTAGAAAGTTTGAGCCGTAAAGATATTAAGGAACGATTACAGGTAAAATTTGAAAAATATGTACGTGAACAAGTTTTTTTGCGTTTACCTTTTACAATTCCGGAGGGTATTTCAGCCTCATTGGCGGAGTTCATAGCTAAAATATTAGGACAAGAAGTAAATAAATTTCTTGATAATCCTGGTGAGTTTTTTCAAGAAGAGGAAATCAAGGAAATAAAACAAGAAATTAAAAGAATTGTCGAAGAAAAAGTGATTTCTTTAGAGGTGGCCGATTTAGAAGAAATAGTTTATGCTTTAGCTCGTTCTGAATTAAAACATATTGAAATAGTTGGAGGAATTTTAGGATTTCTTATTGGAATTATGCAAGGAATAATTTCACTTTTTTGGCAGGGCCTTATTTAATAAAAAAAGAAACGCCTTATAAGGCGTTTTCTTTTTTATTTAGCTAGATGACGATTAGTAGTTCAAGGTTAAGGTAATTCTGTATTAGAGATAATTAAGTCGAATTTGCAATCCATTAAATAAATAGGGATAATATATGGCCCCTCTTTCTTTTCTATTTTTGCTTGTTGATAAAACTTATGTGGCTCCATTTGCAGTTCAATATTTTGATTAGACATATTAACTAAAAAAACACCATTGTGGACATTTAGAAATTCAGCTACAGATGCTATCGTCATTTCGTCGATAACGGTAAATTGCTCACCTGCAAATTTAGAAGCAATAGTTAGAAATGTTTTTTTATCAGTAGCTATAGCTGTATAAATATTATATTCACCGTGTATTTTCTGACAAACAAGTAATTCTGCAGTATAATCATCTGGTGAAGAAGTTTTTTCTAAACGCGGTGTTTCATCAAGCAATCTAATTGCATTTTTTAACATAAGGGCAACATAGTCATTATAAATTTTATGACTAATTGAATCTTCAAAATCAAGAAAGAGTTGAACTATTTTATCTATATCACCTTGTTTAATAATTTCCAGCTGTTCGGTTGTTAATTGACAATCATTTTTATAGTTTTGCAATTCATTTTGGAGTTGCTCAAGTGTAAGGTGTTTTTTATCTATTAATGCTTGACTTAATTGTAAATAACCTTGTTTTTGTGTGGCTAAAAGATTTTGTAGTTGGTGTTCATTTAGATAGCCTAATTGTATTGCAATTTCACCAAACCGTTTGTCGATTTTCATTTGTTGTTGATGAACCTCTTGAATTTGTGCACTATTCATATAACCAAGATTGATAGCTAAAACTCCTAACTTAACATGAATTGATTTTTGATATTCTAAAGCATCTTTTAATTCTTTAGTAGTAATTAAGTTTTTATTTAAAAGGTAATTACCAAAATATTGACTAAACATAATAAAGCCCTCCTTACATTAATTTTTTAGTCTGTCGATAATAGAAAGGATTTGCGTTTCTTTCCAAGGTTTTTGAATAAAGTCGTAAGCTCCTTCTTCTAAGGCTGTTTTTAAATAAGTTTGTGTTCCTGAAGAAGTAATCATCACTACTTTTGTTTGCGTATGTAATTTTTTAATTTCTTTAAGTGTTTCAATGCCATCCATAACTGGCATAACAATGTCTAAAAAGATGATTTGTGGGTTGTGTTTTTTGATTAAAGGAAGGGCTTCTTTCCCATTGCTTGCTTCTAAAACTATTTCAACTCCGGCATCAGTTATTATTTCTTTGAGTTGTTTTCTGACTAACATGGAGTCATCACAAAGTAAAACTTTAAATTGCTTTACACTCATCTACATAAATCCCCTTTCATTATTATTAATTTTTTATTTTTACATTTTGTCATAATTATATAGATAATATCATTTATTTATATATTCTATTGTTTTTTAAAAATACCTGCCAATTAAATATTTTTAAAATTACTTTTGTAGAAAATAGTCAAGATTGACTTTGCGACAGTGTTATCATATAATTTTTTTAGAATATTTGTCAGCGCCTAACTGGGATGGAAGCACAGGTTATTGTTCTCGTCTCTCGAGGGACGGGATTTTGTTGTTTCATGATTAATGATCAATTATGGGGGGGATATAAAATGCTGAACATTGCTTTGCAAGATAGTTCAGTAAAACAGTATGAAGTGGGGAGTACTGTTTTGCAGATTGCGGAAGATATCAGTAAAGGGTTAGCCAGAAAAGCTTTGGTAGCTAAATTGAATAATGAAGTGGTGGATTTGTCTTTTCCAGTTTATGAGGATTGCGCTTTAGAGCTTTTAACTTTTGCTTCTCCGGAGGGGCAAGACGCTTATCGACATACTACTTCTCATATCTTGGCACAGGCAGTTTTGCGACTTTTTCCACAAACAAAACTTGCTATTGGTCCTGCCATTGCTGATGGTTTTTATTATGACTTTGATACTGAACATATTTTTACGCCTGAGGACTTGGAGAAGATAGAGGCGGAAATGAAGAAAATTATTAAAGAGGATTTACCTTTAGTGAGGAAGGAATTAAGTCGTGAAGAGGCATTACAGCTGTTTAAGAAAAAAGGTGAAATGTATAAGGTGGAGTTAATTGAAGACTTACCCCAAGATGCACAAATTTCTCTTTATGAACAAGGCGAGTTTATTGACCTGTGTGCCGGACCTCATTTGCTTAGTACTGGGAAAGTAAAGGCTATTAAGCTAATGAGTCTGGCTGGTGCTTATTGGCGGGGTAATGAGCAGAATAAGATGCTACAGCGTATTTATGGTACTTCTTTTCCTAAAAAGTCTGCTCTGGATGAGTATCTCTTTCGTTTAGAAGAAGCGAAAAAGAGAGACCATCGCAAATTAGGGCAGGAGTTGAAGCTCTTTGCAGTGATGGAGGAAGGCCCCGGTTTCCCTTTTTTCTTTCCTAAGGGAATGGTGTTGAGAAATGAACTGGAAAATTATTGGCGACAGATTCATCGCGAATGGGGTTATCAGGAAATTAAAACTCCTCTTATTTTAAATCGTCAACTTTGGGAACGCTCGGGACATTGGTATCATTATCGGGAAAATATGTATACAACGGTTATTGATGAAGAGGACTATGCGATTAAGCCGATGAATTGTCCGGGCTCGATGCTTGTTTATAATTCCGAATTGCATAGTTATCGAGATTTTCCCATTCGTACAGCTGAATTAGGTTTAGTACACAGACATGAATTGTCGGGCGCTTTGCATGGCTTGATGCGGGTGCGTAGTTTTACTCAGGACGATGCCCATATTTTTATGCTACCGGAGCAGATTACGGAAGAGATTAAAGGTGTCATTGATTTAGTGGATTCTGTTTATAAGC
>DUTO01000125.1 GCA_012842035.1 Clostridia bacterium
TATCGAGGAAACGTATGAAGCAGGAATCTTGATCCCCTTTTTTACCATAACCCTTTCCACTCCTCGGCTAAAACCGCTAGAGTTACTATTTTATCATAAAACTACTTCAAAATCAAGCAAGCGTTTTTAGCCCGAGGGAGTGGAAAGGGTTATGGTAGAAGAGAGAATTAAGATAGTTACAGAAAATCGTAAAGCACGTCATGATTATTTTATTGAGGAAACGTATGAAGCAGGAATAGTTTTAGCAGGGACAGAAGTTAAATCTTTACGGGCAGGTCGGGCTAATTTAAAAGATAGTTATGCCCAAGTAGAAAATGGAGAGATGTTCCTTTTCAATATGCATATTAGTCCGTATGAACAGGGTAACCGTTTTAATGTGGATCCTGTGCGACCGCGTAAGCTTTTACTTCATAAAAGAGAAATCAATCGGCTTTTAGGTAAGGTTAAGCAACAAGGGTTGACCTTAGTGCCTTTGAGGGTGTATTTTAAAAAAGGGCGTGCTAAAGTAGAACTTGCTTTAGCCAAAGGGAAAAAAGTCTATGATAAAAGAAAAACAATGGCCGAAAGAGATGCCCAGCGAGAAATGGCGCGAGCTTTGCGAGAGAAGGACCGTTATTAAAATTAAAAAAGTTTTGGGGGTGTACTGGTTTCGACGGGGGAAGCGGTGGCAAAAGAAGCGAGTCGGGATTGCACTTGCCCGTAAAACGGTGCGCAACATTTAAACGCAAACGAAAATAATTACGCTTTCGCTGCTTAATTGCAGTTGAACCTCTTACCTTCTGTGCTCGGGGTGAGGGATAAGGGGTCATCTTACCGGGCTACTCTTGAGCCATTGTTTCCTAACTCAAGGGGAAATTAAGGAGACTGGCCTGAAGGAATCCTGTCTGTAGGAGTCCGGAGGGTAAGATAAAAAATACAGGCTGTACTCGGAGAAGCTTTTGTGGCTGGTCTTCCGGACAAGGGTTCGACTCCCTTCACCTCCACCATATCTAATGGTAATTATGGATGTCATGGGTTGAAAAGCCTATGACATTTACTATTTCAGGGATTTTTTACACCGAAAAAGCCCGTCAAAAAGAAGCTCAATTTTGTGGATATCATACCCCTATTTTTCAATGGCTTAGGGATTTGAACTCTCACGGTAAAAGATTTTTGCTGATTTCTGATAAAAATGGAATATAAAGAATAACAGATAATAATCAAGCGATACATTGTTTTTCAGTGGCGCCCTTTTTAAGAATCTTGAAAGAACCGGCTTTTAAACGGTTTTTGACAGGTTAGAAAAAGGGCGCTATTCTATACGATGAATGTACAAAAATAAAAGAATCAATCATGGCTCACGAAATTGCAAAGTATGGTCGAGCATGACGACCTAGCAATATAAAACTTTATAGGACTGAAAAAAAAGAATCTCTGAGATAATACGTCCGCTCTCAAATTGGTGCTGAATATGTTGGTTGAGGTCACACAGCCACGGAGGTTTCCTGTACAGAAGAATAGCAACAAAAATGAAGCAATTAAATACGCTCCTTTTACCGGCTATTTATTTTATATTAAAATGGAATCTTTTTATCTCAAAATGAAACCTTTTTATGCTTATCTTTGTGTTGTTTATAGAAGGGAGGTAAAAGGTGATAACCCAGAATGCAAAAATGGCTGACATTTCTATAGAGAGTATTATGCAGCAATACTCTGACATGGTATACAGACTTGCATATGCACGGACAAGAAATAAAGCAGATGCAGAGGATTTGTTTCAGGAAGTATTCTTAAAATGTCATAAAGCCAATCAACAATTTAGCAGTGAGGAGCATTGTAAGGCTTGGTTAATCAGGGTCACAGTTAATCTCAGTAAAAACCATTTGGCTTCTGCTTGGCAAAAAAGGATTGTTCTTAAAGGGGATCCTTCGTGGAATTCTACAAAATATAGCACAAGTCCATCGGAAAATGATAAGGGAGAAGTGTTCTATGCGGTGATGAAACTACCGGAAAAATACCGTATAGTGATACATCTATATTATTACGAAGATTATTCTGTATCCGAAATTGCTAACATACTTAATCGAAAGGATTCTACTGTAAAAACACAACTTTTTCGGGCAAGAGAACTATTAAAACAAAATTTGAAAGGAGAATATGACTATGTTTAGAAAAGAATATAAAAAGGATTTCAATTCTGTTACACCGGATATAAATTTGGTTGAAAAGACAAAACAAAGGATTAACAATAATACGGCTAAAAAGCATTCGGAAATTCAGAAAAGATTTGTTGCAGCGGCGGTGGCCATATGCTTTTTAATTGGTGTAGGATTTATGGCAAGCAATTTAATTAAACCTGCATTTGCCTTGGTAGCTTTTGCTGATGATGGTGGCGGGCAGCTTGTTAACATCGAGGAAAATACACAAGTAATACTCCCATTTGGGAAAATATCAAGGGGTGAACGGGATTTTTACCCTGATGAAACAGGCAAAAAAGTATATACTTACGATGTGGGTTTTGATTCCGGTGGTATTTCCGTAAAAGGTAAAAATATATCCTCGGTAAAGTATACTTCTGAGATAGGGGAATTTCGCTTTCTCCATCCTATCCCACAGCGACAAATAGATGCTGAAGGAAAAGAAATCCTTACAACCTACTATGAAGAACTCGGCAATAAGTCCTTTGATGTGAATTGGATTCCATGGGATGCAATTAATATCGTATCGGAAGATGGCTCTGTTGATTTTGCAGATTTACCTTCAGATAATGTGACGATTGAGGTATTTTTCAAAAATGGCGAGATAATGATAAAACATTTAAAACTCTCTTTTAATAATGATGGCAATTTAATTGCAAAAATAATCACCAAATAGATTTGAGTTTAAAGTTGAAGTGAATAAAGAGACAATGCGGCAATAGTAACAAAACTATTGCCGCATTGTCTCTTTATTCTATAAAAAACCTGATAACTTAGTACCTATCATCAACGAACATAATTGGTTTTCACTCCTTTATAACAAAGTGATATTTTAGTGATTGCACCATATATTTCTACATTTGTCTACTACTTTTGGCAGAAATTTGACAAAAAAATATGCTTAAAATCATTATATTTAGCACGTTTCAGACAACAGTATATTACATTAATTTCAGTATAATGTAATATGAGGATGTAAAAAGGCTATAGTTTTAATTAAAAGGCTAAGTTGAAATTCAGGGTATGGAAAAATGCAGCACAAAATAAGCCTTTGTTGAAATAAAGGTTATTTTCGCATACTACCGCGATGGCATGTATCTCTAAATCAATAGAGCCCATGTTCACTCCGGTAGTTTCTTTTATTTCTAAATCATCATCATGTGTAACTATCCATCCTGAAAAGTTAAAGAAGTTTAAGGAAAAAATAAAACAAATGACGCCTAGAAATCATGGGATGAATATAGAAACAATGGTCAAAAAAGCTAAATCCTGTTTTACGAGGGTGGGCGAACTATTTTAGGGTAGCTAATTGCAAGGGAGTATTTAAAAGCCTTATGCAGTGGAGAGGAATTCGGCGAGTCCACTGCCACACTTGGCTTTGCCCAATGGGTGGTTTGATGAGATGGGATTAATTACCCCGATTTTTACCTACTCGAGATGAGTCAGTTGTGGAAAAGCAGTATATCTTTTCTTGTTTTGGCTAATTGAAGCAAATCATCGGTAAAACCATTGAGCGAAAAGATGGCAAAATGGTTTTTGCGGTTCCCGGCTTTCCATTCCACTGCTTTGGCTTTTTTTGCAAGGTTCGTTAATACATCTATGCCGACCCTATTTTGCCAATACTTGCATTCTCCAAAGATAATATCATTCCCTGTGCTATCAAAAGCGACGATGTCAATTTCTGTATTTTTGTTCCACCAGCGGCCAATTTTGTCAAAGTGGAAATCCCATTTAACTTCAGCATTATATTGCCACATTTCTTCGCGACAAATGTCCTCATAGACGTAGCTGATATGATTATCTACAAGATTTTGGCGGATTTTTTTCATCGCCAGTTTTTCATTTCCGGATTCAATATAGCTCAGATTAGGGAAGATAAATTGAAACCAAAAACGCATAAAATTATCTTTGATTTTATAAAGCCCTCGTTTGCTTTTTTCCGGGTTATCCGCGGTTATGGGCACTTCTCGTTCTAGGATATCAAGATTTATTAGTGTCTGGAGATATTGTGTGAGGCTTGTTTGTTTTAATTCTAAGTTAGTAGCTATTTTAGCAAGTTTCCAATTTCCTGCCGCGATGGTTTTGATAAGAGAAAAATAACTGCCTACTTCGCCAACTTCTCGCTGTAATAAGAAATTCGGCTCATCATAGAGGAAGCTGGATTTAGAAAGCACGTTTTTCTCAATGGCTGTGTAAATATCCGGGCTGTCGTAAAATAGTTCGATATATTTAGGTACGCCACCGGTAATAGCATAATACTCGATCAGCTCTTGACGGCTTTTACCGGGTAAAAATTCTTGATAATGTTTAAAAGGTAGGGGCTTTAATTTAATCTGTCCTGTACGTCTGCCATATAGAGGGCTAGAATAGCTTAGTGTTTGGCTTTCCATCATCGAAATTAAAGAACCGCAAAGAATTACCATGATGTTACTATTCTTGAGGATGGTATCCCATATCTTCTGAAAGATAGAAGGAAACGCCGGATTGGCTTTGCCTAGGTTCTGAAACTCATCTATGATTATTACCTTTTTAGTATTCGTATTATCTTCAAGCAAGGACTTAAAAATGATTTCCCAATTATTTACACGGGCATTTTTCAGCAGTTCATTATTGCTAAAGTCTGCGACCATATCCTTAAAAGCATTACGATTCTGAATTTCGTTTTCTTCAGTGGCAAGAAAATATAGGGATTTTTTATCTTTCATAAACTCACATGCCAACGCGGTTTTTCCTACTCTACGTCTGCCATAAAGGATAATCAGAGAGGAGCCTGCTCGGTTATATTCATTTTGTAAAAAGGTTTTTTCTTGCTCTCGGTTAATAAATTTATTCATTTCCGCTCACCTCATATATATTATAACCTAGATTATTATAATTTCAAATATAATAATCTAGGTTCTTTAAAAAATATGCATTTCACGCCAGATTACTCCGTATGAATCCTGTGCGACCGCGTAAGCTTTTGCTTCATAAAAGAGAAATTAATCAGCTTTGGGGTAAGGTTAAGTAACAAGGATTGACCTTAGTGCCTTTGAGGGTGTATTTTAAGAAAGGGCGCGCTAAAGTAGAACTTGTTTTAGCCAAAGGGAAAAAAGTCTATGATAAAAGAAAAGCAATGGCCGAAAGAGATGCTCAACGCAAAATGGCACGAGCTTTGCGAGAGAAGGAGCGTTATTAAAATTAAAAAAGTTTTGGGGGTGTACTGGTTTCGACGGGGGAAGCGATGGCAAAAGAAGCGAGTCGGGATTGCACTTGCCCGTAAAACGGTGCGCAACATTTAAACGCAAACAAAAATAATTACGCTTTCGCTGCTTAATTGCAGTTGAACCTCTTACCTTCTGTGCTCGGGGTGAGGGA
>DUTO01000126.1 GCA_012842035.1 Clostridia bacterium
ACGAAGTTCCTTTTGGTCTTACTTTACGCGACCTTATTTATGATGAGGAATTAGGGGGAGGCCCCGTTGGTGAGAAAAAGGTTAAGTTTTATCATTTAGGTGGACAATCAGGCCCCTGTGGTTTTGTACATCAATTGGATACCCCATATTGTTATCAAGCTTTGCGGGATAATGGTTTAAGTGTAGGCTCCGGCGCTATTGTAGTGCTGGATGAATCTGTTTGTGTAATTGATTACTTAAAATGTGTTACCGAGTTTTTCCTTCATGAGTCTTGTGGTAAATGTACGCCTTGTCGTGAAGGGAATAAACAACTGTATTTTCTTTTAGATAAATTTACGCAAGGTAGGGCTACCAAAGAAGATTATGTTTTAATGGAACGTTTGAGTAATCTTTTGGCCAAAGCTTCTTTTTGTGGGTTGGGTCAGGCAGCTACCACGGCCCTGGATAGTTGTTTAAAGAATTTACGGGCGGAATTTGAGGCTCATTTGGCAGGACATTGCCCGGCCGGAGTATGTTTTTCTAAACAGAAAAGAGGTGAGCAATAATGGCGAAAAAAATAAAGGTAATGATTGATGGCATAAAAGTTACGGTGCCGGAAGGTACCACTATTTTAGCAGCGGCCCAAAAGGTGGGCCTCATTATTCCTACCCTTTGTCATCATCCTGCTTTAAAACCACAGGCTACATGTCGTGTTTGCTTGGTGGAAGTAAAAGGGCAAAGAAGGTTTCAAACAGCGTGTAATACACCGGTTAGAGAGGGTGATGAAATCTTTACGAATACAAAGGCCGTAAGAGAAGCGAGAAAAACAGTGTTAGAACTTCTTTTAGCTGACCACCCGCAAGATTGCTTAAAATGTGTCCGTAATCAAAATTGTGAGTTGCAAAAATTAGCTGATGACTATCAAATTCGGGAAATACCGTTTGTCCTTTCAGCGCAAAACTTGCCTCTGGAAGATAATAATCCGGCTATTGTGCGGGATCTGAATAAATGTATCAAATGTGGTCGTTGTGTTCAGGTTTGTCAAGAAGTACAGCAAGTAGCGGCCATTAACACGGCACATCGCTCGGTAGATTATGGCGTATCGACAGCTTATGCTGTAGACTTAGCTGATTCTCCTTGTGTTTATTGTGGCCAATGTCTTAATGTTTGCCCGGTAGGTGCTTTAACGGAAAAGAATGATACGGATAGAGTCTGGGAAGCTCTTGGGCAGGAGGAACTACATGTTGTAGTGCAAACAGCTCCTGCAGTAAGGGTTGCTTTAGGGGAAGAATTCGGGATGCCCCCGGGAAGTATTACTACGGGGAAAATGGTGGCTGCGTTAAAGCGACTTGGTTTTGCTAAAGTTTTTGATACTAATTTTACAGCTGATTTGACGATTATGGAGGAATGTCGGGAGTTTTTACAGCGGCTTAAGGATGGGGCTACTTTACCACTACTTACTTCTTGTAGCCCAGGCTGGATTAATTATATCGAGAAGTTTTATCCGGAACTGTTATCTCATGTTTCGACTTGCAAGTCACCACAGCAGATGTTTGGCGCTTTGGCCAAGACTTATTATGCTCAAAAGGCCGATATTCTCCCGGAGAAAATATTTGTGGTTTCGATTATGCCTTGTGTGGCTAAGAAATATGAATGTACGCGTCCGGAAATGAGAAGCAGTGGTTTTCAGGACGTGGATGTGGTGTTGACGACGCGAGAATTAGCTCAGATGATTAAAGAGGCTGGTTTAGACCTCCCTCTTCTTCCGGAAGCCGAATATGATGAACCTTTAGGAACTTCTACTACGGGCGCCGCTGTTATTTTTGGCGCTTCTGGTGGGGTGATGGAAGCTGCTTTAAGAACTGTTTACGAAACAGTGACCATGAAGAAATTAAAAAGCTTAGACTTTAAAATGGTGAGAGGCTTAGCGGGAATCAAAGAGGCAACTCTTGATTTAGCTGGCAAAGAAGTTAAAGTTGCTGTAGCTAATGGTTTGAGTAATGCTAAAGTACTACTGGAAAAAATCAAAGTGGGTCAATGTGACTATCATTTTATTGAAATTATGGCTTGCCCCGGTGGTTGTATCGGTGGGGGTGGGCAACCTTTAGGAACAACCGAGGAGATTAAAGAAAAGCGCCTAACAGCTCTTTATAAGATTGATCGTAAGGCTAAGCTGCGTAAATCTCATGAGAATCCGGCGGTTATGCAGTTGTATGAAGAGTTTTTGCAAAAAATTCTGGAACACGAAGTCCATGAATTACTCCACACTTATTATTCGGATCGCCAAGATTAAAAAGCTGAGTGGTCTGTATGGTAGTTTTTATAAAACCGGAAAAGAAAGAGCCGTTCCTAAAAAGAACGGCTCTTTTGAAAATAGTGGTGATAACCATACCTTGCTTTCTCTAAGATGCAAAAGAAGCATGGGGACTGCTTTTATCCATATATGCTGGGTATTCTTTTCTCATTTTGAAAAAGAGAAAAGAAGTTACGATGGGAACAAAGATACTAAGTATCGTATATAAAACAGCGGTGCGTTTTTTTCTGTATAAAGCGTAAAGTTGATAAAAACTGATCACATAGAGAAAGAAAACACACAATAATAATACATTTCCAATAATGCCGAGATAGGAGAAAAAACTACAGGCGAATAGGGAGCTGGGCAAAATAATTTCCGGATAAGGAAGGGTATATTTGTCAATTTTAATCTCTCTAAGAATTTGACCGATAACATACGTATGAAGAGGAGGAACAAAAGCTAGCCAATTATATTCTCCCCCCGCGTTTTCCCCCATACCATAGAGACCAAAGGCCTGCAGCAAATATAAGACCAAAGCGATAAGGATAATAATAAACCAAATGAGAACCAAAATCATCATAATTATCGTACACTCCTTTTTTAAAAATGCTGGTTTTATTATAGCAGTATTGTCTGAACAAAACTAACAAATTATGAATATTAATTTTTTTGTTTAAATTTGACGAAAAATATTTCACGATAAGATCTATGATATAATATGAAGAAGTTGATTTTTTTGGAGGTAGATATATGTGTTAATTCGTCAAGCTAAAGTTGAAGATGCGGAAAAAGCAGCTGAGTTAATTAGCTTGGCCTGGGAAGAATG
Organism: Clostridia bacterium; assembly: GCA_012842035.1. Taxonomy (GTDB): domain Bacteria; phylum Bacillota; class Peptococcia; order DRI-13; family DTU073; genus DUTS01. The sequence goes on from DUTO01000126.1 coordinate 3,102, forward strand.
TGCTTGTGTTTTAGCCGGAACAACTAATGGAGAAGTGGTACAAAAAATAATCAAGGCGTTTTATCAACAACCTAAGAATATTTTAAGTTATGAAAATGTTCTGGGGGCTGAAGGGGAACAGGGTGTTGCCGGTTTGGTTTTATCTTTTCCCTCGGATAAGTTTTCTTATTTAAATCGTCCGGTATTGGAGAAATTGCCTAAGCTTTATAAGGCAGATTTAGCGAACTTTCAGAAAAAGGTTATCCCCATGTTTCAAACAGAAGAAGCAAGGCCACAGGAATACTATATTGATTCTTTGGCTGTTGATTCACAATATCGGGCCTGTGGAATCGGTTCTGGGTTGTTGAAAGCTGCTAATCGCAAGTCGAGACAGTTGGGGTTAAAGAGGACTTCCCTGATTGTGAAGCCGGGAAATAAAGCTGCCCTTAAACTATATAAGAAATATGGTTATCAGGTGAGAGGCAAATTAAAACTGGCGGGCGTAAACTATCTTAGTATGGTGAAAGCCGTTTAATGGAAGTGAAAAAGGAGGAGTTTGTTGCGTGAAAAACCTTGAGGAATTAAGTGCCTTATGTAAGACGGCATATACTGTTATCCCTATTGCTTTATTCTTAATTGTTTTTCAGGTTTTTGTGTTTAAAAAATCTATTGGTGAAACAAAAAGTTTTATTCTGGGTATTGTATTAACTGTTTTCGGGCTTCATTTTTTCTTAAAAGGAATTTCTTTAAGTTTACTTCCTTTAGGGGAAAATGTGGGGAAAAGCCTGGTGCTCATGGAGCACAAATGGTTAATCATGGCCTTTGCTTTTATTTTGGGTTATTTTGGCACACTTGTGGAGCCGGCTTTAAGAATTTTAGCTTTGGAAGCGGAAGAAGTTTCGGTGGGTGCTCTTCCCCCTAAAATTTTGATTCATGCCGTAGCCATAGGCTTTGGTTTTGGGATGGCTCTTGGTGTCTTTAAAATTTTAAAGGGGATTCCGCTGGCCAAAATACTGCTTCCTTTCTTGGTACTTGTGTTTATTTTGGTTTTTTTCGTTCCGGAACAGTATGTGGCTATTGCCATGGATTCGGCCAGTGCTACTACCGGACCGGTCAATATTCCTTTGAATTTAGCCATAGCTTTAGGTTTAGCTAAAATTGTGGAACATGCGGACCCTCTGTTTAGTGGTTTTGGCTTAATCGGTTTAACTTCTTTTGGGGCGATGCTTTCCGTGCTTGTTTTAGGTATCTTAACTAAAATATAAGGGGAGGAATTTTAAAAATGGAAGAGTCACTTTGTATTGTGGCGATCGTAGAAAGAGGGAAGGCGGATAAAGTTGTGCAAGAGGCCAAAAAAGCCGGGGCTAATGGTGCTACCATTCTTTATGGCCGGGGTACTGGTGAGCACGAAGCGATGCGTTTTTTTGACATACAAATAGAGTCTTCTAAAGAAGTAATTTTAGTTGTTGTGGAGCGGGAAAAGTATGAACCTGTTTTTGAGACGATGATTCGGGCAGGAAAGTTGAAGGAACCGGGTAAAGGGATTATCTTTACCTTCCCTATAGATAATTTAGTGGGTCTGCGTCATCGTGCTTAAGTTAAATTAGATAAAAAGATAAAACAAACATAACAAGGGGGTTCTTTGCTATTGACGCAAACAAACCCCTTTTGTCATTTACGATATTGTCTTGTGTATTCTTTTTATAATATTGTACATAAATTTCTTGCAGGGTTTTAGGGCAGTATCTACGTTTGTATTAAGGGAAGGGAAGGAGGGGAGTTATGGCTTCGCTTAAACAACTTATACAGAAATCCCGTGCAGGAGACCAAACAGCTTTTTGTGAAATAGTAGAGCAATTTAAAGCTTATGTCTTTGCCATAATTCTTCACTATACTCAAGACCATGAGGAAGCTGAAAATATAGCACAAGAGGTTTTTTTGCAGATATACCGCTCCCTTCCTCAGTACCGATGTCAGAACTTTAAAGCTTGGGTAGGAAGAATTGCTGTCACCAAGGCGATTGACTACTATCGGGCCAATTTAAAGTTTAAACGAGAAAAGGCTTTTTCTCCAGAAGCATTACTTAATTTAGTTCCCTGTGATACATGGGATGACCCCGAAGCAATTTTTCTGCAAGGTGAACAAAAAAGAAGGATCGAGGCAATATGTGCAACCTTGCCTAAAATCTACAGTCGAACAATCCGGAAATATTATCTGGAAGAAAAAAGTTATCAAGAAATAGCTGCTGAAGAAGGAATTACGATTAAAAGTGTGGAGTCAAGATTATCTCGAGGCAGAAAATTATTCCGCCAGAAATGGGGGAGAGTGAGCAAATGAATTGTTTTACACCAGAAGAAATAAAACTTTATAAAGCAGGGCTTGTTGAAGAAACATTATGGCAAGAAATTACGGAGCATCTTTATCATTGTGAACAATGTTCGGAAGTTTTTTTGACTTTATTTTCTGCAGAAGAAATTAGGCAAGCAGAAGATTTGCTTTCCTCTGATTTTACGGCAAAAGTTAAGACGGCATTACAAGAAGGGGATCTTTATTTGCACCAGAGGGCAAGTAAAAAGAGAGAAAGTTCTGTTCGAAAAAGGCAGCAGGAGAAAAAACAAAGTTTGTTTTTTTATTATATAGGCGCTGCCGTGGTGACTTTGATTTTTATGAGTTGTGGAGTGTTTCAAAAAATGATTGATGTTGCTCCTTTCGTTGCTTCAGCAGTAGAAATAGAACAAGAGGGTGTGGTGGAAAGAGAGGAGTTTAGGTTTAATCTACCTGAACGAACTAAAGATTTTTGGTTAGATAGTTTTGTTACCAAAGAAAAGGAGGGGTTTTTTGATGAAGAAAAAAAGTAAATTTATGGCCTTTATTTTATCATTTCTGCCGGGGCTTAGTCATGTCTATGTAGGTTTTAAGGAGCGGGCTGTAATCTTTTTTGGGGTTTTTTTGGGGATGATTTTTGGGGCGATAGGCATGAGCACTCTTACTGGTAATGAAGATTTTTTGGTCTTATTGGTGCTTGCTCTACCTTTAATTTGGTTTGTCTCCATGGTCGATGCGATCTCTTTAACAGAAAGAAGCGGTTTGGGGGAAAACAATGGTTCGGAACAGGCGGGACTTGTAGATGAAGCTTGGTTTAATTTGAATAATAAGAAGCTAATTACCGTGATTTTATCGATAGTTCCCGGAGCAGGGCATATGTATCTTGGTTTACAAAACAGAGGTTTTGTTTTGATGGGTCTCTTTTTCTTTTTTACCTGCTTGATGGGGTGGTTGCATTTGAGCCTTTTTTTATTTATTCTTCCTGTTATTTGGTTTTATAGTATGTTTGATGCTTTTCATCGCGTGCAAGACGAAGAGGGGAGCGTGGAGAAGGATGAACTTCACTTAGTCACATGGTGTCAAGAACATCCGCAATGGATTGGCTGGGGTTTAATCTTACTAGGTTGTTTAGTTGTTTTTGAAAGAATTATCTCACCATTCATAACTTGGCAGATACGGAATTATGTGCAGACAGGGCTCGTTGCGTTGCTCTTAATTGCCGGTGGTCTAAAACTGCTTGTAGGGAGCAAGTCTGTTTCTGTAGATGAAGAAAGTGAAGAGATTAGTGCTGAGGAGATGGAAATGAATGCAAAGGAGGAACAAGACGTATGAAAAAAAGAAGGGTAGGGACTTTTGCCTTAGGTGTTTTTTTAATCGGCTTGGGCGGCTTGTTTTTTTATGCGCAGTTTAATGAGAAAAATGCTCTAGAAATAGCTGCCACTTGGTGGCCGTTGATTCTTGTTCTCTTAGGGCTGGAGGTTCTTTGGTATGTTTATACGGCAAAAGAAGAAGCACCTAAAATTAAATACAACTTTTTCAGTATTTTTATTATTTTCCTCTTTTTGATTGTGAGTATGGGGGTTTATGGGGTTAGTCAAATAGGATTAGCTCCTCATCTGCAGGCCAGGTTATCTGCTCAAGAGTTTCAGTTGCAAACTCTTCCCGAGGAAGTGACTCTGGATGAGACGATCAAGAAAATTGTGCTTGATGTGCCTTCAAGTGATTTGCGGTTACGCACAGGGACGGAAGAACAAGTGTTGGTTTTTGGTGAGGCTTATGTTGCTGCGGAGAATAGGGTGATGGCGGAAAAGCTGATTGCACCAAAGATGCTGGTTGATCGCAAAGTAGGCGATACTCTTTACTTATCTTTTAATCTGCCTTTGGCCATAAGCAATTCCGCTATTTATGCTCGTATAGAGGAGATTACCTTAATTGTACCTGCAGACCGTTCTTTAGAAGTAAAGAATAATCGAAAGTTAGAAGTAGATGTAACCGGCTTAAAAAATCAATTGCTGATTGAGGGAAGGGGTACTACAGAATTAAAGGTCCCCGCACAGAGCGATTATGCTCTTACAGCTTCTGTAGAGGCTGAGCATTGTTTACAGGGAAATGCAGAGTGGACGCTCTTAGACAAGAAGCGGGGAGAAGAAGAACAGAAGGGAAATCCCTCTCCGATACAGGGGGAACTAACCTTTGGGGAGGGCCGTTATAAAATAAACATTCTGAGCAGCGGAACAGTGGTTGTTAACAAAATTTAAAGGAACCAAACAGCTCTTTTTTCGTCTATCTTTTATAATATAAGAAGGGAAGAATAGCCTTATGGCGAAAGATGAAGGAGGAGGAAAGAAAAAGATGAAGAAAAAAGCATTTATTCTGTTAAGTGTCTGTATGGCTTTCTTAGTTTTTGCTTCTTTTGCGCAGGCGGGCAGCAAGCTTAAGTTGTTCGTCAATGGGAAAAATATAGAAAGTGATGTGCCTGTGCAAATTATACAAAACAGGGTGATGGCTCCGGTACGGGCAATAGCGGAGGCTTTAGGAGGAAGAGTTACGTGGGATGAGCAAAAAGGGGCAGTTTATGTGGAAGTACAAGAAGCCTTTCGTATGGCGAAACTGGAGGAGGCCTTAGCTCCCGCTACACCTTTAGAGACCGTTAAACTATGGGCTCAAGGCGTAAAAACAAGAAACGGGGCTTTGCAGTATGCCATGTTGTCGGCAGAATTGCGGGAGAAAACTTATCAAGATTATGCTTCTTGCCATTGGCATACGGGAACTTCTAGCCCTTGGGTAGAAGATTTTGCAATTAAAGAAATATCTTTTACCGCTCAGAATCAGCATATTTATCAAATGGAATTCAAATTAGCTACTTCTACCGGGCCGGCGGGAACAGGACGGCAGAAGATTACAGTGAGCCTTGAAGGAGAAAAGTGGGTTATTATCAAGCAAGAGCCTTGGCTTGAACAGGAAGACGAGGAAGATGTCAAGCCCGAAGAAAAAAGGGGGAGCATCGTGAAACAGGTGCCTTATCAAACCGTTACTTATGCACAATTGCCTGCCCAAGTGCAAGCGCTTGTGGATAAAGCGAAGTATAATCAGACCACGCAGGTAATTAAAGGCGAAGGTGACAACCGGTATGTTTTACTTTGTCTGGGAACGAGAAATACAGGCGGCTATAGTATTGAAATTTCCCGTGTGGAAGAGGCAGACGGGAAAATCTTGGTTACGTATCAGGAAAAGAAACCTGCTCCCGGGGAGATGGTCATTCAGGTGATTACTTATCCTTGGCAGGTGCTGCAAGTGGAGTCCTCTTTACCGATTATTGTGCGAGAAGAGGTTCAAGTTGAGTAAAAGCAAGAGGGGGAAAAATATTCGTGTTACCAAAACTAAAAAGAGATGGACATACACATACCCACTATTGTTTACATGCTTCGGGGGAACACGCTGAAGAATATGTACAAAAAGCAATTGAGAAAGGATTTACGGTATATTCTTTTACTGAGCATTTGCCCTTTCCGGCAAAATTTATGGAGCAGTTTCTTTATCCGGAAGAAGTAAAAGAAGGTTTGGGTTTTCTTAATGATGACCTCGATGGTTATTTTAGGGATATGTTAGCTTTAAAGGAAAAATATAAAGATAAAATTCAGTTGTTGGTCGGTTTGGAAATTGATTATCTACCAGGTGAGCATGACTATTTGCGGATGATGTTAAAAGAATATGGGCCATTTCTGGAGGATGGGCTGCTTTCGGTTCATATTATTGAAGGGCATCAGGGTTGGCGCTGTATTGATTTAAGTCCGGCCGATTTTACGGAAGGGCTGTTAGGCTATTATTCCACTTATGAACAGGTGCAGTTAGCTTATTATGAAACGATCAAAGAAGCTTTACAGGTCGATTTGGGTCCCTATAAACCGAAAAGAATTAGTCATTTGACTTTGTGTCATAAGTTTCAGCATTATTTTGGGCAAGCCGGTAAGGTAAGTAAAAACATTAAAGATGCGGTCATTGATTTACTTACTTATATGAAGGAGCATGGTTACAGCTTAGATGCTAATATGGCGGGGTTGTTCAGGGAATATTGCCGGGAGCCTTACCCAGCCCCTTGGATTATTCAAGCAGCTCGGCAGTTGAAAATTCCTTTGGTTTATGGTTCGGATGCCCATGCGGTAAAAAATGTGGGGCGGGCTTATGACTACTATCTTCAGTTAATAAAGGCTTAAGAATTGAGTTAAAGAAGTGACCTGAGGGACATTTGTTCCACAGGTCTTTTTTGTGATAAATTTTGCGTGATAAAAAGGCGTTTTTCCGTGAATACTAATTGTACCTTAGCAGTTTGAGGAGGTTGACCAAGTGAAACGGAAAGTGCTTTTATTTCTAGTTGTTCTCGGTTTGTTAGTAGCGATTGGGTTTTGGCAACAACGTTGGGGACAGCGACCTCAGGAAAACATCCCTTATGGAGCGGTAAAAGTAGCGGCTTCTAAAAAAGGGGGCACTGTCTCCAGTAATGACGTTTATGTTCTTTCTAAAATTATCACCGGAGAAGCACGTGGC
>DUTO01000127.1 GCA_012842035.1 Clostridia bacterium
TACGAGTATTAGCTCATGTTGCTAAAGATGAAGTAATGATTGAGGCTTTTAATGAAGGGCAGGACATTCATTTGCGGACTGCGGCAGAAGTGTTTGGTGTGCCGCTGGAAACGGTAACAAAAGAGATGCGCCAAGCAGCTAAAGCAGTAAACTTTGGTATTGTCTATGGGATCAGTGATTTTGGGTTAAGTCATGACTTGGGTATAACACGGTCCGAAGCTAAGCAGTATATTGAGAAATATTTTACCCGTTATTATGGGGTGAGAGATTATTTAAGAAGGACAATTGCCGAGGCTAAGAAAAAAGGCTATGTGACGACTTTATTAAAAAGACGTCGTTATCTTCCGGATTTACAGAGTCGTAATTATCATGTAAGAAGTTTTGCAGAACGAGCAGCCATGAATACTCCTATTCAAGGGAGTGCTGCTGATATAATTAAATTAGCGATGCTTAAACTTTATCAGGTGTTGCAGGAAGATGAATGGAGAAAAACGAAGTTGATTTTACAGGTGCATGATGAATTAATTCTTGATGTACCGCAGGAAAAGGTATTGGAAATAGGTTCTGTAGTTAAAGAAATTATGAGCAATGCTTATCCTCTTCTTGTCCCTTTAAAAGTAGATTTACAAGTAGGTCCTAATTGGTATGACCTGAAAAAGCTAGGTGAAAAAGATGCCTGAATTACCGGAAGTAGAAACTGTAAAAAAAAGTTTAGTTCCATATCTCAAAGGTCAAAAAATTGAAAATGTGAAGATTTTTTTTACGGGAATTATTAAGCAGCCTACCCCTATTTTGTTTAAGGAAAGAATTAGAGGGAGAACAATTGTAGATTTGGAACGAAGAGGCAAGTACCTTCTTTTTTTTCTTGATGGGGGTTTAACTTTGGTAATTCATTTACGGATGACAGGGCAACTGACGGTGTGCAGTGGGGATGTGCCGATAAGTAAACATACCCATTTGATTTTTTTTCTTGCTTCACAGCAAGAGTGGCGTTTTACTGATGTACGAAAATTGGGGCTTGTTTATCTTGTGCCCACGGGTAATTGGGCATGTATTCATGGTTTAAACAATCTTGGTTATGAACCTTTAGCAGAAGAGTTTACGTTACAGGTTTTAGGAGAACTATTAAGAGGTAGGAAAGGAAAAATAAAACCTTTTTTATTAGACCAGAGTAAGATTGCCGGAATCGGGAATATTTATGCTGATGAAATTCTTTGTCAAGCAGGGTTGCACCCGGAGCGAACGATAAATACATTAAGGACAGTTGAAGTTGCCAAATTATATCGAGCGATTAAGTTAATATTAAAAGAAGCCGTTGTTTGTCGTGGTACTTCTTTGCGGGACTATGTGGATGGACGTGGCCAAAAAGGTAATTTTCAGGAACGCCTACAGGTTTATGGGCGTAAGGGAGAACCTTGTTATGAATGTCAAACGCCCTTGGAGAGAATAGTTGTAGCAGGTCGAGGAACCGTATTTTGTCCACGTTGTCAAAAGCTAATTCCTAATGGGTGAAAAGGCTTGTTATTAAATTTATAAACGGATATGATAGACATAATCTTGGGGAAAGGGGCTTTAAGAAAAGTGCTGGTGGTTGGTTTGACCGGTGGAATTGCTTCAGGGAAAAGCACAATCTCTCGTTATTTACGAGAATTAGGAGCAGCAATTATTGATGCTGATGTTTTGGCTCGCGAATTAGTTCTTCCCCATAGTCCTGCTTGGCAAGAGATCGTACATTATTTTGGTGCAGAAATTCTTGACTCTGATGGTTTTTTGCAGAGAAAAAAGTTAGGGAAGCTTATTTTCCAATCTGCTGCGGAAAGAAAAGTGTTAAATCAGATTTTACATCCTAAAATTAAAGATAAAACTATTGAATTAATTAAATTTTATCAACAAAAAAAAGATATTCCTTTGGTAGTTGTTGTTGCTCCTCTTTTAATTGAGGCCAAGATGACGGAAATGGTTGATGAAATTTGGCTTGTAGTCATCTCTGAAGAATTGCAATTACAGCGTTTAAAACAGCGGGATAATTTATCTACTCTCGAAGCTCAGAAAAGAATCGCGGCTCAATTGCCTTTACAGGAAAAATTAAAATATGCTTCTAGAGTAATTGATAATAGTGGTTCAAGAGAAGAGACGCGCCAAAAAGTGTTGGCTTTATGGCAACAAGCAGTAGAGGACAGCATAAGTCAAGAAGGTAGGTCATAAGATTAGTCTGATCATAAACTTTTTGGGGAGGAACGAGATTGGCAGATAACTTTTTAAAAAAAATGCTCCTGATCCTCCTGTTAGGTTTTATTTGTGTTTGTTTATTTACTAGCTCTTGGTTTTTGCAAAAATTTTATCCTTATCCACATCAAAAATTAATCAAGGAAAATTGTCTTAAATATGAAGTTGACCCTTATTTTGTTTTAGCAATCATGAAAACGGAGAGCCGTTTTTATTCTAGTGCTTATTCTCGGGCCGGAGCAATGGGTTTGATGCAGATTATGCCGGAAACAGGAAAATGGATTGCTCAGCAAATGGGCTGGGAGGACTTTGCGGAAGTTAAACTTTTTGAGCCGCAATATAATATTCCTATGGGTATTTGGTATCTAGCGTATCTTGCCGAAAAGTTTGATAATAATATAGTAAAAGTAGTAGTAGCTTATAATGCGGGGTCAAACAGGGTAAATAAATGGTTGAAAGAAGGGCTTTGGTCCGGAGAATTACAAGACCTTGCACAAATTCCTTATCAGGAAACGAGAAAATATGTGAAGCGAGTTTTCTTTAATTATCAAGTTTATCAAGATATTTATCAAAAAAGCTAAAAAATTAGGAAATGTTTTAAAAACCAATTAAATAGGGGAGGAAAAAGGAATGGGGAATAAATTAATGACTTTAGCACAGGTTAGTGCTTTTCAACCTGCGCAGGAAAGAAAATTATTTTCGGCTCAGCATGAAGAGATTAGACAAGGGGCGACTACAGATGTTTATTTTGTGAAGACACAGGAGATTTTGGAAAAGTACGATTTAAATGACACGATAGTTGCTGCGGAAATTTTTGCACGCCGAGCAGGAGTTTTAGCAGGTGTCCCTGAAGTGTTAGGGCTTTTTGCCGAGAGTTCGGTGGAGATATGGTCTTTACAGGAAGGACAAGCTTTTGCTCCGAAAGAAGTAGTGATGCAGATACGAGGGAAATATAGTGAGATTGGGATTTATGAAACACCTTTATTGGGAATTTTGGCTAGTTCTAGTGGTTGGGCTAGTGCGGCCCAAGAAGCCAAAACAGTGGCCGGGGACAAGCCTGTATTATGTTTTGGGGCTAGGCATGTTCATCCTGCTGTAGCTCCTGTAATGGAGAGAGCTGCCCTTATTGGTGGAGCTGATGGAGCTAGCTGTATTCTCGGGGCTAAATTACTCGGGCAAGAACCGGCAGGTACTGTTCCTCATGCTATCTTTTTAATTATGGGCGATTCGGTAAAGGTAGCTAAGGCCTATCATGAAACTATGCCTTCCGGGGAGCCACGGACTGTTTTGGTGGACACTTTCAAAGATGAAGCTGAAGAAGCTTTGCGAGTAGCGGAAGCCTTGGGTTCTAATTTACAAGGTATTCGTTTAGATACACCTAGTGAACGGGGGGGAGTGACACCGGAATTGGTTAAGGAAATACGTGGGCGTTTAAATCAAAAAGGTTTTTCTCATGTGCAAATTTTTGTTTCCGGTGGTTTGACTCCGGAAAAGATTAATTTACTTAAAGAAGCCGGTGCTGATGCTTTTGGCGTAGGTAGTTATATTTCGGCTGCTGCTCCTATTGATATGACGATGGATATTAAGGAAGTAGCAGGTAAGCCTGTGGCTAAACGGGGACGGATTCCTGGTCTGAGACCTAATCAACGTCTATGTAAAATAAAATAAAAATATTTTTAGGTCTTGACAAAAGCATCAACTGGAATTAAAATGTAAGTAACTAGTTGGTTACTTAGAGGGGATAATAATGCAAACAAGAAATCCTGATGTGACAAAAAGAAATATTCTTTTAGCTGCGGAGGGGGAATTTGCAGAATTCGGTTTACATGGGGCCAGAATTAATCGTATTGCAGAAAAAGCTAAAGCAAATAAACGCATGATTTACCACTATTATGGGTCTAAAGAAAAATTATATGAGAGTGTTTTAGAATATAATTTAAAAAAGGTAGCCCGTTTGGGGAGTCATGAGTTATTTTTGGGAGAAAAAGCAGAAACGGCAATTAAGGAGATTATTACTAGATATTATAATTTTCTTGGGGAAAATCCTAATTTTGTCAAGATTGTTGCTTGGGAAGAGGTTTTTACCAGTCCTTATAATAAGAAAATGCTGTTTGAAATTTTAGCCCCGGCTTTTTATCAGATTTATGACTTTTATAAAAAAGGTTGTGAGGCAGGGATTTTTCGTAAAAATATTGATTTGCCCCAATTAATTATTAGTACTCATGCCATGAGTTTAATTAGTTTTACACAATGGGATATTCTGGCTAAGCTCGGTTCTCAAAATACTAAAGAAAAACGCTTAAAGCATATTTGTGAGGTGGTGTTAAGGGCTATTAGGGCAGGATCTTTTTGTGCCTAGGAGTAACCATGTGGTTACTAAAAAGAACAATTCTCAATTTAGAACCTTGTATTTCAAAAAAATTTTTGGTATTTATTAAATGGAGGAGGTAAGGAAAATGCATAAAATAAAAAATAAAGTAATAGTGGGAGTTGTGCTCACCTTATTTTTTGTCGTAACCGGTTGTGCTGCCAAAACAGATTCTATAGAAAAAAACGGAACAACTGCCTTCTTGGGTACTGTTGAAGCAAATGAGGTGAAGATAGCTTCCAAAGTTCCCGGTAGAATTGCTGAGGTTTTAGTAAAAGAAGGGGAAGAGGTTAAGACCGGACAAATTTTGTTGAAGTTAGAAACGACAGAATTAGAGGCAAAAAAGAAACAAGCTGAAGGAGCTTTATTGGCTGCACAAGCTGTTTATGATAAAGCTAAAAATGGGGCGAGGGCACAAGAAATTCAATTAGCTAAAGCTAATATGCAAATGGCCGAAGCTAAGGCTCAACTTTTGGAAGATACATATCAAAGGTTAAAAAACCTGCATGAGGCTGGAGCTTATACAACACAGGAATTACAGAAAGCGGAGACAGAGCTGATTGCAGCTAGAGCTCAAGCAGAACAAGCTAATGAACAACTAAACCTGATTTTAGAAGGAGCCAGGCAAGAAGATATTTTAGCAGCTCAAGCCAATGTTCTCCGGGCCCAGGGGGCTTTGGATGAAATTAATAATGCTTTAGATGAAGCTGTTATTAAAGCCCCTAGCGGGGGTACGGTCAATACGGTAGTCCATTATCAAGGAGAGCTTATTGCTACGGGAACACCCTTGTTTTCATTAACTGATTATCAGGAGATGTGGGTGGAATTAAATTTTAAAGATCGAGAAGTTACAGAGAGACAAGTAGGAGATAAAGCCCAAATAGAGTTTAATGGGAAAGTTTCGCCAGGTGTAGTTACTAGTATTAGTAAAAATCCTGATTTTGCGGTAATTAAATCTACTAATGATATGACGGAAAAAGATGTAATGACTTATTTAGTGAAGGTAAAACTTTTAGAACCCGAACCATTCTTTCCGGGGATGAGAGTTAATGTTACTTTTTAAGCAAGGCAGGAAGGAGCCTTAATTTATGAAAAGTTTAATGGCAATTATTATACGAGAATTTAAATACATTATTTCTAATAAACGGCTTTTAGCGATTCTTTTAATTATACCTGTTTTTTATACTTCGCTTTTTGGTTTGCTTTATTGCGAACAGGTTGTAAATGGCATAAAAACAGTAGTTGTAGATTTAGATAAAACACCAATGAGTCGTACGATTATTGATGCTTTTAATAAATCTGTTAAATTTGATTTAATAGCTTCTTTACAATCAGAACAAGAAGTAACTGGGTACATAGAAAGTGAACAAGCAGATGCAGCTATAGTTATTCCTAAAGGCTTTTCTACTAATGTTTATAAAGAAGACGAATCTCCGATCCTGATTATTGTTAATGGTTGTAATATGATTATTAGTAATAGTGTCACCGTAAGTGCTTTGCAGATTGTGCAATCTGTTTCTACAGGAATTGCAGCTACTAAAGTAGAAACTGCCGGAGGTACATCTTTTGACCAAGCTATCACACGAGTTAACCCTCTTTCTTTTCGGATTCGCGCTTGGTATAACCCCACCTATAATTACACTAACTTTTTACTTTTAGGTCTTATTGCGACAGCGTTACAGCAGGTTACACTTCTTTATGTAGCGGTGTCTATGGTTAGGGAAATTGAGAAGGGCACTTTGCCTGAATTAAGGCAAATGAAAGGTGGAGCGATTATTAAAGTTATAGGGAAAAATATTCCTTATCTTATTTGTGCCTTCCTTGCTCTTTCTGCTTGTGCTACAGTGGCTAGGTTTGTTTTTGATGTACCCTATCGGGGTAGTGTTTTGGCTTTGTTCGTTTTGTTTTTACTCTTTTTATTCTGTATCGTTTCTTTGGGAGTATTCATTTCTTTGCTTTGTCGTACAGAATTGGAATCAACACAAATATCGATGTTGGTGGCTGTTCCTTCTTTTCTTTTTTCCGGTTTTACGTGGCCACTGCAGGCGATGCCTTTACCTTGTAAAATGTTAGCTTCAGTTCTGCCGCTCACTTATTTTGCCCCTGCTTATCGTAAACTTTCTATCATGGGCTTGGGTTTAAGCGGAATTCAACATGAGTTAAAAGGACTGGCGATTCTCTCTTTAGTTTTAGTTCCTTTATCGATTCTTGTTTTTAAATGGAAATATGAAAAAGGATATCAGTTACGTGAGCTTGTGTTTAAGAAAAAGGAGGAAATTGTCTCATGAAAAAAAGGATTGCTCTCTTCACGATATTTTGTTTACTTATAGGTGTTGTCCCTACATATGCCGCTTTTTCCGAAACTAATAATGAAACTGGCAGGGAAACTTATACCTTGACAATGAAAGAAGCTGTAGCTTTAACTTTAAAAAATAGTCCTGACTTACAGGTAACTGATTTCTATGTTGATTTTGCTGAACGTTCGATGATTGATGTACGTGATATGCGTGATGACCTTAGGGATGGGATTAATGCTACTTTGCAAGGGGCTCATCAGCAAATTAGGGCTTTAGAGCTACAGAAATTGGCTGTGCAAAATTCAGCATTAGACCCGGTTACGAAGGCGGCCAAAATTGCCGGTCTAGAGGTAGCCCGTCAAGGCGTAGTTTATTCAATGGGTGCTATTGATTTGATGAAAGAAACGAGAAAAAACATTAAAAATCTTTCTGAAAGAGCTGAAGAAGGTTTTGATGATGCGAAATGGGTGCGGCAAGATGCCGAAAAAAAAGTGGCTTATGGGGTAGAAAAGCTTTATTTAGCCATGTTGATTTTAGATGATTTTATTGTCTTGCAGGAAGACAATATTGCTTTACAGCGAGAATTAACCAGGATTGAACGTTTGAAATATCAAAATGGTTTAAGTACAGCTGTGGAAGTAGATAAAGTGGCTCAAAAAGTGTGGGAAGAGGAACAACGGCTTCAGGACTTGGAAAATACGCGGTTATTATTAACTTATCAAATGAATAGAAATATTGGTCGTGAATGGAATACACCTTTAAGACTTGCCCCTGTAGGTTTTCAACCTGTTAAAATTAGTGATGTAGAGACTGCTTATCAAAAAGCTGTGGATTCTGCTTTAATTATTTTTCAACTTAATCGTAATCTTGATAATAAAAAGGATGATTTAAGAAAAGCGGAAAGTGATTCGGCTGAATTAGAAAGAATCAGATTAGAAATAAGAAAAACAAAAATTGATTTACAAGAAGAACAATTTAAGATGAAAAAAAACCTGGAAGATTTAAATAGCAAGATAGTAATGGCTAAGAAAAATCTTACTGAATGTAAACAGAAATATGAAACAGCGAAAGCTGATTATGAACATGCCCAAGTTGCTTATGAACAAAAAATGGGGTTAAAGGTTCAAGTTGATGGTAGTAAATTGCTTATGGATAAAGCGCATAATGATTATTTTAAGGCTGTAAACGATTATTATTTGGTAGCACGCGAATTTCAGTTGGGGGAAACAGGAATTTTCTTCGATTAAAGATTTGCGATTGTTATGTTATAATATTAGCTAAAGATAAGCAAAACGAATTATGGTAGGGGGTATAAACATGAAGCACTTAAAAATTAATAGAATGCTTGTAATTTATACGTTATTAATTTTTTTAGGAGGAGTGTTTTGTGGAGGGTTTTATCTTACGGTAAAGGGCTATGACGTTCCTTGGAGTACACCACAACCGATAAATGCTGAATTAGAAGTTAAACAGCATAATACTCCTGTACGTTTAGATACGGTGGTAGGAACAAAGAGTATTGAAAAGATTGTGGAGGAAGCAGGTCCTGCTGTAGTAAAAATTGAAACTGTTGCTCAAGTAAGGAGCAGTGCTAATGACTTCTTTTTAGATCCTTTTGATGACCCCTTTTTCCGGCATTTTTTTGGGGATAGCTTTAATTTAGAGCCTCAGCCTAGAGAAACCCAAGGCTTAGGTTCAGGTTTTATTATTTCCAAAGATGGTTATATTTTAACAAATAACCATGTTGTGGAAGGTGCAGATGAAATTAAGGTCTACTTAACTAGTCGTCAAGAGCCTTATAAAGCAAAAATTATAGGCGCTGATGCGGATTTAGATTTAGCCGTTATAAAAATTAACGCCGGAGTAAATTTACCGGTGTTAAAAATGGGGGATTCCCATAAAACAAAAGTAGGAAATTGGGTTGTGGCGATTGGTAATCCTTATGGGCTTGACCATACAGTTACGGTAGGTGTGATTAGTGCGAAAGGTAGACCGTTAGTGATTGAGGGAAGAGAGTTTAAAGATTTAATTCAGACAGATGCCTCAATTAATCCTGGGAATAGTGGCGGACCTCTTTTAAATCTCGATGGTGAAGTAGTAGGAATAAATACAGCGATTAATGCTCAAGCTCAGGGAATTGGTTTTGCCATCCCCAGTTCTTCTGTTTTACAGGTTCTAGATGACTTAATTGTAAAAGGGAAAGTTATCCGACCTTGGTTAGGTGTTTATATGCAGCCTGTAACTAAAGAGTTAGCCGATTATTTTGGCTTAAAAAAAGCGGAAGGAGCTCTTGTTAATTCGGTACAAGAAGATTCACCTGCAAGTAAAGCCGGTTTACAAAGAGGCGATATTATTTTAGAATTTAATAAAAAGAAGATTGCTGAACCCGAAGACCTGCAAGAGGCAGTAAAGGAAGCGAAGGTAGGAGATAAGGCGATTCTCTTAATTTATCGGCAAAATCAGACCTTATATGTTACAACCAAAATTGAAGAAAGAAAATAATTGAAAGGGCACCTAAAAAGTGCTCTTTTTTATTTTATTAAAGATATTTTTTAGCAGGTAATTTGCTGGCTAATGTGGAATAAAACTTATGAATTGAACTGGAGGTAGACTTTTTTGAAAAAAGCAAAAGGAAAGTTAGTTGTCATTGAAGCACCGGATGGTAGTGGTAAGAAAACTCAAGCGGAATTACTTTTTAATCGCTTAAAAGAAGAGGGATATCAGGTAAGAAAAGTGGAATTCCCTAATTATCGGAGCCCTTCGTCAAGTTTAGTAAAAATGTATCTGCGAGGAGAATTTGGTGAAAATCCTAATAAGGTTAATCCTTATGCTGCTTCTGCTTTTTATGCGGTAGATCGTTTTGCTTCTTTTCAGAAGGAGTGGCAAGGTTTTTATATTGAAGGCGGTATGATCATTGCAGATAGATATACCACTTCTAATTTGATTCATCAGGCGGTAAAATTTACAGATGAAAAAGAGAAGGAGAAATATTTAGATTGGGTATGGGATTTTGAGTTTAATCGTCTTGCGTTACCGGTACCGGATGTTGTTTTTTTCTTAGATATGCCTCCGGATTTTAGTGAAAAACTAATTGCGATGAGAAAAAATAAGTTTACCGGTAAGGGACAAAAAGATATCCATGAAATAAATA
>DUTO01000128.1 GCA_012842035.1 Clostridia bacterium
TCCTTTAGAGGAGGAAATTTATAAAAATCTTTTAAAAGAATTGGGACAGGAAGCACAGCGAGTGCAACAAACGTCTCAAGTGTTAGCCCAAATTGATGTTTTACAATCTTTGGCTGAAGTAGCGGTACAAAATTCTTATGTACGTCCTCAACTTTTAGAACAAGAAGAAAACTATCTTCATTTTGTAGACCTGAGGCATCCGGTTGTCGAAAAAGTATTACCGGAAGCTGCTTATGTTCCTAATGACTTATCTATGTCAGACGAGGTAGATTTTTATATTATCACTGGTCCTAATATGGGAGGGAAAAGTACCTATTGCCGTAGTGTAGCTTTAGCTGTGATTATGGCACAAATGGGCAGTTTTGTTCCGGCTAAGGAAGCTGTAATTTCTTTACGTGATCGTGTTTTTGCGCGCGTAGGGGCTAGTGATGACTTGCGGAGTGGGCAAAGTACGTTCATGGTAGAAATGAATGAAGTAGCTAATATTCTTAATCATGCCACACCTTATAGTTTAGTTGTTTTAGATGAAGTAGGTAGGGGTACTAGCACTTGTGATGGTTTAAGTATGGCTTGGGCTATTAGTGAATATTTAATTAAAGCACTTAAGTCCAAAACTCTTTTTGCCACTCATTATCATGAATTAACTTGTTTAAGTAATATTTATGAAGGGATTAAAAATCTTTCTGTAGCTGTGCAAGAAAAAGGAGAAGAAATTGTTTTTTTACATAAAATTATTCCGGGAGCTACTGATAAAAGTTACGGCATACAAGTAGCCAAATTGGCCGGGCTTCCGCAAGTAGTTGTAGATAGAGCTAATGAAATCTTAAAAAACTTAGAAGCAGAAAAAGAAAACGAAAATAATAAGACCTTAAATATCTCCCAAGCAACTTTTGCTCAACAAGAGGAGCAAAATAGCAATTTAGCTTTTCAAACAGAACAACAATTATATGAAAAAATAAGTAGTTGGGACTTATTATCCATGACTCCTTTAGAAGCATTAAATGAACTTTACCAATTACAACAACAATTAAAAAAGTAATTTATTCATGAGGAGGGATAAATTTGTTTATTGGTATTGATATTGGAGGTACTTTTACTGATGGTGTCATTATTTCTGAACAAAAAGTAATAAAATCAATAAAAGTTCCTACCCAGGAAGATATTTCTCATTCTATAGAAAATGCTCTAAAACAAATAATGGGAGATATTGCCCCACAGAAAATTAAACAAGTAACTTTAAGTACTACCTTAATTACAAATTTAATTATGGAAGATAAACTAGCTAAAACTGGGCTACTTCTTTTTCCCGGACCGGGTGCCAATCCGCAGCAGCTTAATTTTGCTTGTCCCTATAAAATTTTAGATGGTGCTGTTGATTATCGAGGGAGGATTATAGAGTTAATAGATTGGGCTGAAGTAGAAGAGGCTGGTCAATATTTTTTAGATCAGCAGATTGATCATTTAGTTGTCGCTTGTAAATTCAGTCAAAGAAACCCTTCTTTAGAAAAGCAAGTTGTAGAATTTCTGCAAAAACAGTATCCTCACTTAAAAGTATTGGCTAGTTATAAAGTTAGTGGTTTATTAAATTGGGTACGGAGAGCTAATGGTGCATTTTATACTTTGACGACCCAGGAAGCTTGTCGTGCTTTTCAGGAAAATATTAAGGTTACTTTAAAAAAATTAGGTCTAAACTGTCCTATTTATATCTTAAAAGCCGATGGTGGTACTTTGCCTCTGGATGTTTCTTTGCGCTATCCCTTGGAAACAATTTTTTCCGGGCCGGCCGCCAGTACTTTAGGGGCCCTGGCTTGTACAGAGCAGGAAATAACCTCAGTGGTAATTGATATTGGGGGCACAACTACTGATTTAGCTTTGCTTTTAGACGGGGAACCTCTTTTAGCGGAAAGAGGGGCTTTTATCAACAAGTACCCCATCCCTGTACGTTCTCTGGCTATATCTTCTTTAGCTTTAGGGGGGGATACTTCTTTATTAATTGATAAAAATACGGTGAGTTTTGGCCCCAGACAAGGTCCTGCGCTTTGTGTAGGAGGACCAGTACTTACGATTACGGATATTCTTGTTTATAGTGGCTATAGTAAGATTGCTTCTCCAGAACTAATTAAAGATAATGTTGAAGAAATGGCACAGGGTTTACAACTTACTCCGCAACAGTTTGCAGAACAGGTTTTAATGATGTTTGTGGACAAATTAGAAAACAAATTGCAGGCAATGTTTAAAGCTTGGGAAGAAGAACCGGCATATCGTATTTGGCAAGTTCTTTCTGCTGAAAAAGAGCGACCCCAAGCTTTAATTTGTTTAGGTGGACCGGCTATGGGGATAGGGAAATTTTGGTCAACCCAGAAAAAATGGCAAGTAATTGTTCCGTCTCATTCTGCTATTGCCAATGCCATTGGAGCAGCATTAGCTAGAACTACTTTAAAATTAGACTTTTTTGCTGATACAGAAAGAAAGACCTATACGACAAATATTGGAGGATTACAGGGTACTCTGACGAAACGCTTAAAAAATATTGAAGAAGCTAAAGAATTTACTTTAGAACTTTTTCGGGAAACAGCGCAAAATTGGCAGGTAACTAAGGATACTCCTTTAGAAACACTTTATGAGGAAGGTTTTAATATTGTGCGTGGTTGGCAAACAACAGGAAGGATTTTTCAAATTGGGGTTCAAACTGTTCCCGGAATTAGGGCTTTTCTTAAGGAGGTAAGGCAAGATGTCTAAAACAGGTTTGATTTTCTTCCCGGCTTTTGATTGGGCAATTACTCCTACTCATCCGGAACGAGAGGAACGCCTTCTTTATACGCGAGATCAAATTTTTGAAGAAGGAATTTTAGACCATTCTGAAATAGTGGAATATACACCGCGTTTAGCTGAAGAAAAAGATATTCAAAGAGTTCATTTTTGTGTTCCTGATGTAAAAGCGCAAACAACGACAGCTCATTTTATTTCTGCCGGAAGTGCTCTAAAATTGGGGGATGCTTTAATGGCAGGAGAAATAGATAATGGTTTTTCTTTAGTTCGGCCTCCCGGTCATCATGCGATGCGGGTTGCTCACGGTAATCGAGGCTTTTGTAATATTAATAATGAGGCTATTTTAGTCGAATATTTACGCAAAAAGTATAACCTCAGAAAAATTGCGATTGTGGATACTGATGTGCACCATGGTGATGGTACTCAAGATATTTTTTATCACGACCCTGATGTGCTGTTTATTTCAATGCATCAAGATGGCAGGACGCTTTATCCCGGAACAGGTTTTGTTGATGAACTAGGCGGTCCGGGGGCTTATTTGAAAAATATTAACATACCACTTCCGCCCAGTACTACTGATGAAGGGTTTCTTAAAGTATGGCGAGAAATTATTGCCCCACTTTTAAA
>DUTO01000129.1 GCA_012842035.1 Clostridia bacterium
CGGCTGTACTTGAATAGGTTTTAGTAGTTGTTTGAGACCATTTTTGCCAACTTTTCCAACCGGTTTTACAGAGTGCAGGTCTGTTTTTAAAGTCAGCCATAACCCATTTAAAAAGACGATGAAAACCGAAAGCACTCTGTAAAACCGGTTGGAAAAGTTGGCAAAAATGGTCTCAAACAACTACTAAAACCTATTCAAGTACAGCCGGTAAAAATGAATATTGCCTCAAATGTGGAAAATTAATCTATAAAAACGAACCAATTAATATTCTCGAATACCAAACTAATAAATTATGGACTTTAGCTTTACATCCCCAATGTTTAATTGCTTAACAAAGCACTTTCCGTATATTTATTCCTCGCATTCCAAAGTAACCATTCCTCAAGCCCTGCATCATATATAGCTTTAATTTGAGCCCTTACTTCCGCAGAACCATAAGCTGGTTTCCCTAGATCAAAGTCTTGGAGCCAAGGTCTAATTACCACAGGGACATCACCAATTTTTTCTAAACCATCGAGAAGTGCTTTTTGCACTATTTCATAGGGATGAGCATTAGGATTCGTAAAACCATAATTCCCGGACCCATAATGAGAAGGATAAACCATCGGACAAATATAATCAACTTCCGTAATAATCTTTTCAAACTTCTGCCCAATACCCATATCATCAGAAGTCATCGTCGTCAAACCAAAAACATCAGCAGCCAAAAAAACATTATAAGGCTCTAATTCTTTTTTCGCAAACTGTAAAAATTCATGAATGACATCTTCTTTCTTACGTCCATCAGCATAAGGATAAACTACATCCCGCATATTTCCATCACTAGGAAAACGCACATAATCAAACTGAATTTCTCGAAAACCCATTTTGGCAGCCTCTTTAGCTATATCAACCGTATATTCCCATACTTCTGGATGATGAGGGTCTACCCAAGCCAACTGCTTACGATCACGCCACACAGTACCATCTTGACGTCTTAAAGCTAATTCAGGCTTATTTTCGGCCAAAGCAGGATCTTTAAAAACAACAATCCGGGCAATAGGATAAATATTTTTACTCCGTAAAATATTCATGTTTTTCGCAGCATCTCTGCCCTTATATGTACGAATTTTTAAATCTTGGGCCAACTGAACATCCAAATCTGTGGTCAAAGCGCCATGATCATCCTTTAGGTCAATAACTAAAGCATTTAATTCTGTTTCCTCCACAAGATTAACTAAAGAAGAAAAAAGTTGAGAAGAATTAAAAGCTTGACCACTCATGTATAAACCTTTCACTTTTACAGGTTCTTTGTTTAAAGGTCTTAAGTCTTTTTTTAGCTCTTGCTCAATAAAATCCTCTTTTTCTACCTGAGGCAACAATTTCGATATTTCTCGAACCTTTTCTGCCTCACTAATATTTATAGGTTTTCTATCTTCTATAGAAAAATCATTTTTAGCATAAAGGCCAGTAATAAAAGCAACCCCTATAAGAACCAAAATGCCTATTAAATACTTCTTCCCCTGTTTCATAAATTCCCCCTACCTCTCGGTTTAAAAAAAACACCAAGAGATAATTTCGACATTGTTCGGCTAATTCCTACTACTTTTCTTCATTTCTGATTTTATTCTTAACTTCATTTAACTAACCTTTTGTAATTCACGCTCTATTTCAGCAAGCTGGGCTAATAAGCGTTGTAAAACTTTAGGGTCATGTCCTTGCTGTTTAGACTGCAACAGGATATTTTCTGCAATAATTGTAAACGCATCCTTTAAGCTAGGTTCCAAAGCAACGGTAACTGTAGTAGTAAAAGGAAGTTTTGCTTTCTCTAATACAGGTTCTTCTATAGCAATATCATAAATCATACCATATTCAGCAATTTGAGCTTTGACCCCTAATTCCCTCTTAATTACTCTTTGCAAAGTTGCCAATGCCTCATCTTCTCCATGTACCAAAATAATCTGTTGAGGAGTTTTTTCAAATCCTTTCAGCCACTCTAACAAACCGGCTTGGTCTGCATGAGCAGAAAAATCATCGATCTTTTCCACAGTAGCATTAACAGCAATTTGCTCACCGTGAATTCTTACTTTCTTGTGTCCATCCAATATCCTTCGGCCTAAAGTCCCTTGAGCTTGATATCCAACGAATAAAACGGTAGATTCCGGGCGCCACAGATTATGCTTAAGATGATGTTTAATTCTACCGGCATCAGCCATCCCACTTGCCGAAATGATAATCGCTCCACCTTTAACTTTATTTAAGGCAATAGAGTCCTCTGTAGAAAGAACATAATGGATGTCTTCGCCCGTGAAAAGCGTCTCTGCGCCCTTCCCTTTTATCATTATAGAAGCTTCCTCATCAAAACATTCAGGGTTTTGCATAAATACTTTCGTTGCTTCTACAGCCATCGGACTATCGATATAAATATCGACTGGAGGAATTTGGCCTTTATCTTTCATGATTTTAAGATAATAGACAAGGTCTTGAGTTCTTTCTACAGCAAAACTGGGAATAACTAAATTACCACCTTTAAGCATCGTCTGTTTTACCACCCTAGCCAAGGCTTCTAACCTATCTTCTGTTTCTAAATGATAACGATTACCATAAGTTGATTCCATAACCACAATATCTGCTTCTTTTATTTTAGTAGGGTCTTCGACTATTGCCGTATCGGTATTACCAACATCACCCGTAAAAACAATCTTCTTTTCTGTCCCTTGTTTCTTAAGCAGTATTTCAACCATCGCTGAACCGAGAATATGACCGGCATCATAAAATTTTACCTTAATTCCCGGGGTTGCCACAAACTGTTGTTCATATTGATAACTTCTAAAAAACTGCAGACAATTTCGAGCATCTTCTGCCGTATAAATAGGTTCTAATAAAGTCTCGCCACTACGTGCTAATTTTCTGTTTTTTCGCTCTACTTCCATCTCTTGAATATGTCCACTATCAGGTAAAACAACACTACACAACTCTGTTGTCGCTTTAGTCGCATAAATATGACCCCTAAATCCTTTCTTATATAACTTGGGTATTAACCCACAATGATCAATATGAGCATGAGTTAATAAGATAAAATCAATCTCTGTCGGTTCAAAAGGAAAAGGGCCATAATTTAACTCTTTTAAAGCTTTCGAGCCTTGAAACAAACCACAATCCACTAAAAACTTATTTTGTTCTGTTGTCACCAAAAAACAGGAACCGGTTACTGTTCCTGCCGCACCATAAAACTGAATGTTCATCCGCAAACTCCCCTCCATAAGTTTTCTTAAAGACATAAATTAACAAAAATACACTTCTTATCTTATTTTAGCATAAAAAATAACTAAAAGAACTAAAAAAATCAAAAAAGCTCTAGTTTTCATACCAGAGCTCTTTTTAAATAACCAAGAAACGTTAAATCAACCAATTACGGGCAAGTTTTTAAGATTATCTTGTATTTCTTGCTCAGAAATAACGACATCCTTTGTTTTTCCCGCAAAATAATTTTCATAAGCCGTAAGGTCTAAATGTCCATGCCCACTTAAATTGAAAACAATACTTCTCGCCACTCCTGCTTTTTTGCCTTCTAAGGCTTCATCAAGAGCTACTTTAATTGCATGAGCCGATTCAGGTGCGGGAACAATTCCTTCTGTTTGAGCAAAAAGTATAGCTGCTTCAAAAATACCCTTTTGCTTCACCGCTTTAGCTTCTATAAATCCATCATGATAAAGTTGACTCAGCAGAGGGGAACCACCATGATAACGTAAACCCCCGGCATGAATTCCAGCTGGAGTAAAATTAGAGCCCAAGGTATACATTTTCAAAAGAGGCGTTAAACCGGCCACATCACAATAGTCATAAGCAAATTTTCCTTGTGTCAAAGAAGGGCAAGCCGCCGGTTCTACAGCTATAAGTCTAACTTTATTCCCCTTTAATTTATCCGGAATAAAAGGAAAAGCAATTCCCCCAAAATTACTCCCACCACCACAACAACCAATCACTACATCAGGATAGTCATCAACCATTTCTAATTGTAGCTTAACCTCTTGTCCGATAATTGATTGATGTAAACAAACATGATTGAGAACACTGCCTAAAGCATAATTAGTTTCCGCACATTGTACGGCATCTTCAATTGCTTCACTAATCGCAATACCTAATGTGCCCGGAGTATCAGGGTACTCCCGTAATATCTTTCGCCCAATCTCCGTTTTTTCACTAGGGCTGGGTATACATTCGGCCCCATAAGTTTCCATAAATACACGTCGATAAGGTTTTTGCTGAAAACTAACTCTGACCATATACACAATACATTGTAAACCAAACATTTTACTGGCCAAAGAAAGAGCAGTTCCCCACTGTCCGGCACCGGTTTCCGTAGTCAATCTTTTAATACCATCCAGCTTATTAAAGTATACTTGTGGTACCGCACTATTTAACTTATGACTACCTACCGGACTTACCCCTTCATATTTATAATAAATACGACAAGGAGTATCTAAGGCTTTTTCCAGCCGCCGTGCCCTAAACAAAGGGGATGGTCTCCATTGTTGATAAATCTCCCTTACTGCTTGCGGAATCTCAATATACCTTTCCGTAGATACCTCCTGTTCAATCAAAGACATCGGAAAAATAGGTGTTAAGTCCTCCGGTGTAAGGGGTTTTTTCGTCCGGGGATGTAACCCCGGTGCCGGCGGATTAGGCATATCAGCCTGCACATTATACCAAAACTTAGGTATCTTCTCCTCCGGTAAAATAATTTTGGTTAGCTCTTCTCTTCTCATCTCTAACTCTCTCCTCTCATCTAATAATTTTTTTATGAATATGTTTTATCTTAACATAGATACTATTCTCATTTCAACTCTTATTTTAACAAACTGCTTTTGCCTAATTTCCCAAGCAATAATCAAAAAGAGCGTTCCCCTAGAGAAACAAGAACGCTCTTTTTTTTTACTATAAGATTAATAGTTTTTACTCTCAACTTCAAAAAAAGCTTGAGGATGAACACAAACAGGACATACTTCTGGAGCGGCATCAGCCTCATGTATGTATCCACAGTTACGACACTTCCAATAAACCTTACCTTCTTTTTGAAATACAGAACCTTCTTCAATATTCTTCAACAAAGCTTTAAAACGCTCTTCATGATGTTTTTCAATTGCGGCGAT
The DNA here is from genome assembly GCA_012842035.1 of Clostridia bacterium. Classification (GTDB taxonomy): domain Bacteria; phylum Bacillota; class Peptococcia; order DRI-13; family DTU073; genus DUTS01. The sequence continues at coordinate 5,133 of DUTO01000129.1, forward strand.
CCCTTCAAACAAACGAGCAATTTCCTCAAAGCCTTCCTCTTTGGCTTCTTTAGCCATACGGGGATACATCTCGGTCCATTCATCATTTTCGCCACCGGCAGCAGCCTGTAAATTTTCTTTCGTTGTCCCTATTCCTAGTAATTTTTTAAAATGTAATTTAGCATGCTCTTTTTCATTTTCGGCCGTTTCTAAAAAAATTGCCGCTATTTGTTGATACCCTTCTTTTTTAGCTACAGAAGCGAAATAAGTATACTTATTTCGAGCCTGAGACTCTCCGGCAAATGCCGCCGAGCCCGATCGAGATCTCTTTCCGGTCCTGCCGGCGGAGGATC
>DUTO01000130.1 GCA_012842035.1 Clostridia bacterium
AGAAATAAGTAGAAGCCGTCCGCTTCTCACCTTACGGCAAATTAGCTGGTTAGGTTAAAAACAATAACACAGAAAGAGTAGTTGTTTAAAGGCGGATGGTAAATATCTGCCTTTTTTGTTTGTGAGGTAAAAAAATTTGGAGGTGTCGAGTTATAAGTAAAGAGTTACGAGTAAATGAAAAGATTAGATGTAGAGAGGTTCGTTTGGTTAGTGAAAAGGGTGAGCAGTTAGGGATTATGTCTCCTAAGGAAGCTGTGCAAATAGCTTTAAACAGAGGCTTGGATTTGGTAGAAGTGGCTCCTAATTCTAAGCCACCCGTGTGTAAAATTATGGATATTGGAAAGTATAAGTATGAGCAAAGTAAGCGAGAAAGAGAAGCACGAAAAAAACAGCGGGTTATTAACGTCAAAGAAGTAAAATTACGCCCTAACATTGAAAAACATGACTTTCAAGTAAAAACGAAACATGCCATTCGTTTTTTGCAGAGTGGGGATAAGGTTAAAGTAACGATTATGTTTAGAGGTCGGGAAGTATCTCATTCTGAATTAGGGCGTGAGCTTCTGGAAAAAGTTGTGGATATGGTTAGTGACTACGCTATAGTAGAAAAACATCCTAAATTAGAAGGTAGAAATATGACCATGTTTTTATCTCCGAAACAGGACTAAAGTAGAGAGGGGGCTATATTCTTATGCCAAAAATGAAAACGCATCGTGGCGCAGCAAAACGTTTTAAAGTTACAGCAACTGGTAAAATAAAAAGATATCATGCTTTTAAAAGTCATATTTTAACTAAAAAAACAACAAAGAGAAAGCGTAACCTTAGAAAAGCTGTGGTTATGAGTAAACCAGATGCCAAACGCATTAGTAAAATAATTCCTTATAAGTGAAAACTTATATTTTAATATAGAGAAGGAGGTTTTGGTTATGTCCAGAGTAAAAGGTGGAGTTACTGCCCAACGTAGACATAAAAAGGTGCTTAAGCTGGCGAAGGGATATCGGGGCGCTAAGTCCAAATTATATCGACCAGCTAATGAACAAGTAATGAAGTCTTTAAAATATGCTTATGCACATCGCAAAAAGCGTAAAGGAGACTTTCGTAAGTTATGGATTACGAGAATAAATGCGGCTGCGCGTCTTAACGGTATGTCTTATAGTCGGTTTATTTGTGGTTTAAAGAATGCCGGTGTGAAAATTAATCGTAAAGTTTTGGCCGACCTGGCTATTAATGACAGCAATACTTTTAACCAATTAGTTGAAGTAGCTAAAAAAAATGTTTAGGTTTTTAATATGAGAGAAAAGATGAAGCTAATTTCTTCGCGACAAAATCCTTTACTTAAAGAAAGATGTAAATTGCAGCAAAAAAAGTTCCGTGAGAAATCAGGGCTTTTTTTGATTGAAGGAATAAGATTAGTTGAGGAGGCCGTGAAGGCCGGTTGCTTAGAAGAAGTTTTTGTGGAGGAAGCTTTATTTAGTTCCCCACGCGGTCAAGAATTATTTAAGCATATTGAAAATAGTTCTGTGCTTTGTTTTCAAGTGAACAAAGAAATGTTTAAAGCATTGTCAGAGACAGAATCATCTCAGGGTATTATTGGTGTTGTCAAGCAACAAAAGTTTTCCTGGACTGACCTCAAGATACAAAATGGCTTAATTTTGATTTTGGATAGTTTACAGGATCCGGGGAACTTAGGGACAATTTGGCGGACAGCATGGGCGGCCGGTGTGGATGTTCTTTTTTGTTTGCCGGGTACGGTAGACCCTTATAATGGCAAAACCATTCGTGCTTCTATGGGAAGCGTATTTCATCTTCCGGTAGTAGTAGATGTAGCTTGGCCTTCTTTATATCAATGGTGTCAGAAAGAAGGTTTTCAACTGGTGGCCGGTGATTTACAAGCTAAGCAAAGTCATTTTGCGATTAACTATGCGGACAAAGTAGCTTTGTTAATTGGGAATGAAGGACGAGGTTTTCTTACTATTCCCCCGGAAAATGTGGAAGTGAAGGTAAAAATCCCTTTAAGTAGTGGAGCCGAATCACTTAATGTTGCTGTTGCTTGTGGAATTCTTACTTATGAAATTCTTAGACAAAGAAGTCTTTTTAAGACTTGTAACTGTTAGTTTAGTTATGATATAATTCCAACTTAAAGGATATAAAACAATAATAACAATGAACGGGAGCCTGTAAGTATCCTGGACAGGGAAATAAGGTCGAGACTGAAAGCCTTATTACAGAGATGGTGTGAGTGGTTTCACCCGGGAGTTACTAGATTGAAATGATTAATGCTAAGTAGGTCTAGTCGGTGTCAACCGTTAAAAGACAGGTAAGTGAATCCAAAAACTTAGAGTTATTATGGAGTTTGTGAGGCATATTTAAAATAATGCTAAGTAAGTGATTAAAATGGGTGGTACCGCGGAAGTTTAGCTTTCGTCCCTTGGCAAAAGAGACGAAAGCTTTTTTAGTTATAAGGAGGTTAGCAAATGCGAGAACAATTGGGGTTATTAAAAGAAAAAGCGGAAAAAGAATTAAGTCAATGTAAAAGGTTGGATGATTTAAATGCATTTAGAGTTAAATACATGGGTAAAAAAGGTGAACTTACTAAGATTCTGCGAGGTATGGGTAAATTACCGGCGGCAGAACGACCGGTAATGGGACAGTTAGCTAATAAAATTAGAGATAGCTTGGAAAATAAAATAGCGGACCTTACGGAAAAGTTAAAAAAGAAAGAAATGGAGCAATCTCTTTTAGCCGAAAGCATTGATATAACTTTGCCGGGAATTGGCCCTGAATTGGGTAGGCAGCATCCTTTGAGTTTAGTAATTGAAGAGATTGAGGAAATCTTCCTGGGCATGGGGTTTATGATTGAAGAAGGTCCGGAAATAGAGTTGGACTACTATAATTTTGAGGCTTTAAACATTCCTAAAGACCATCCGGCAAGGGAAATGCAAGATTCTTTTTATCTTTCGCCGGAAGTTCTTTTGCGTACCCATACTTCTCCTGTACAGGCGCGAACAATGGAAAAAATGAGACCTCATCTTCCGGTAAAAATAATTGTTCCGGGAAAGGTTTATCGCCGTGATGATGATGCTACTCATTCGCCGATGTTTCATCAAGTAGAAGGATTGCTTATTGATCAAGTTGTTCGGTTTAGTGACTTAAAAGGAGTATTATTAAATTTTGCTCAACAGATGTTTGGAGCAGACCAAAAAATTCGTTTGCGCCCTAGTTTTTTCCCTTTTACGGAACCAAGTGCAGAAGTTGATATCTCTTGTGTAATGTGTAAGGGGACAGGATGCAGAACCTGTGGTCAAACAGGGTGGCTGGAAGTTTTAGGTGCAGGTATGGTTCATCCTCGTGTTTTAGAAATGGGTGGTTATAATCCGGAAGAGGTAAGTGGTTTTGCCTTTGGGATGGGTGTAGAAAGAATTGCGATGCTAAAATATGGTATTGATGACTTGAGATTACTTTTTGAAAATGATGTGCGTTTTTTACGCCAGTTTTAGGAGGTTGAAAAGATGCTTGTTTCATGGAAATGGTTGAATGAATTAGTAGAAATAAAAAAGACGCCGCAAGAAATAGCGAACCTGTTAACGATGTCCGGAATTGAAGTAGAAGGAATCACATTTGGGCTAGCAGATTCAGCTAATTTAAAAGTAGGGCTTCTGAAAGAAATAACAAAGCATCCCCAAGCAGATAAATTAGTGATTTGTCGTGTGGAAATAGGGATTGCGGAAGAAAGAACTATTGTTACTGGTGCTTCTAATGTAAAGGCAGGGCAAAAAGTGCCGGTAGCTTTACCGGGAGCTGTTTTAGTCGATGGCAAACAAATTGAACGGGCTGTTTTAAGAGGTGTAAAGTCGGAAGGAATGCTTTGTTCTGCCGTGGAATTAGGTATGGATGTGGAGAAAATACCCGCGGAACAAAAAAAGGGAATTTATATTCTGTCGGATACTGTTTCCGTAGGGGATAATGTGGTCGAGGTTTTAAATTTAGATGACGTTATTTTAGAATTGGAGCTTACCCCTAATCGTGCTGATTGTTTAGGAATGTTAAATATAGCCCGAGAAGTTGCTGCTCTTACCGGAGGCAAATTAAAATTACCTTTGGTTAAAGGTTCTGAGGAAGGGCATGAATGTGCCCAAATGGCACAGGTAGACATCGAGGCTAAGGACTTGTGTAAAAGATATGTGGCTAGGTTGATTAAGGATATTCGGATTGCCCCCTCTCCTCTTTGGCTACAACAGAGGTTGATGGCTGTAGGAGTAAGACCAATTAATAATGTTGTTGATGTTACTAATTACGTAATGATGGAAATGGGACAGCCGTTACACGCCTTTGATTATGCTCGTTTACAAGGCAAGAAGATTGTAGTGCGGAAAGCGAGGGAAAATGAAGAGCTTGTTACTTTAGATGCTCAGTTGAGAAAATTGTATCCCGATATGTTAATTATTGCTGATGCTGAAAAACCGGTAGCGATAGCCGGTGTGATGGGTGGTTTGGAGACGGAAGTAACGACAAAAACGAAAACAATTTTATTAGAAGCTGCCTTTTTTCATGGAGCGAGTGTGCGTCGCACTTCTCGCACTTTAGGATTGCGCTCGGAAGCTTCTTTGCGTTTTGAAAAAGGTGTTGATGTCGAACAAGTACGGTTGGCTGCAGACCGTGCAGTACAACTTTTAGCGGAAATAGGAGCAGGTACTCCGGTAGAGGGGTGTGTAGATTCTTATCCTGGGCGGGAAGAAAGACAACCGATAAAATTGCGGATAGAAAAAGTTAATCAAGTTTTAGGTACTGCTTTGACTCCCGAAACAATGGAGGAAAAATTAAAAGCATTACACATAAAAGTTGTGGAAAAAAACAAAGCAGGCTGGTTGTTTTTACCGCCTTCTTATCGTCGCGACTTAGTATATGAGGTAGATTTGATTGAGGAAATTGCCCGTCTTTATGATTATGATAAAATTCGGACCACCTTGCCTGAAGGTGTAACCACTCAAGCTATCAGGACAGCAGAACAAAAATTACGCCAGCAAATAAGAAAAACGATGGTGGCCCAAGGTTTGTTGGAAGTCTTAAATTATAGTTTTATTAATCCTCAACAGCTTGATTTTTTAGGAATACCGGAAGAACATGCTTTGCGGGACGTGGTAACAATTCAAAATCCTCTTTCGGAAGAACAGGGGGTTATGCGCACTACTTTGTTGCCTGGGCTTCTGAGTACAGTACAAAGGAATGTTAATAATCGCAATAAAAACTTAAAGTTTTTTGAATTAGGCCAGGTTTATTTTGCACATGGTTTTCCGGCAAAGCAAAAACTACCAATGGAAAAATGGATGTTAGCTGCTGTTTCTACCGGAGAAAAAGAAAAGACTTGGGCTTATGAAGCAAAAAAGTATGACTTTTATTATCTTAAGGGCGTTTTAGAAAACCTTGTAGAAAGATTAGGGGTTACAGCAAATGATTTATGCTGGGAAGTTGTTACTGATTTACCGGGTTTTCACCCTAGTCGTACTGCGTTAATTAAATTAAAGGGTAAGAAAATAGGCATCTTAGGCGAAATACATCCTTGGGTTTTAGAAAAATATGAAATAGAACAAAGGGTTTCCATGTTGAATATAGACGTTGAAAAGTTAGGGGCAGAGGAAAGAGAACAAAAAGTTTTTGTCGCTCCACTTACTAAATATCCGGCTGTAACCAGAGATTTAGCGATTGTGGTTTCGGAAGAAGTGGTGGCCGGTGCTGTGGCTAAACTAATTAAGAAAGAAGGTGGCGATTGGCTATCTGAGGTTAGGCTTTTTGATTTGTATCGTGGTCAACAGATTCAGGAAGGTTACAAAAGTCTTGCTTTTTCATTAACTTGGCAAGCACCACATAAAACTTTGACAGATGAAGAAGTTAATAACTTACACCAGAAAATTGAAAAGGCTTTGCAAAAGGAGTTTAGTGCTGATTTACGTCATTAAACAAAGAAAAGGGAAGAGTTAGCAAAAATCAAGCCTTTTTTGCAGGATTTTTTGTTTCATTCACGAAAGAAGAATAAGAGATCTGATTCTACTTTTTTAAGGGAGTAGGGGGTTTCCTAAAATGAAACAAAAAGAAAGAAAAAAAGAAAAGGAAAAAAAGAATAAGCTCAATGTAGTAATTTATGATGAAGAATATGTAATTAAAGGTAGTGCTGACCAAGAACATATAAAAAAAGTCGCTGCCTTTGTTGATAAAAGAATGGAGCAAATTTCTAATACTAATTCTTTCCTTTCTACTAAACAGCTTGCTGTTTTAGTTGCCTTAAATGTAGCTGATGAGATGTTGCGATTACGCGAAGATTATGATGAACTAATTAAAATATTAAATGGGATGCATAAGAGTAATAAAAAATAGGATAAACTAAAGATAAAACAGAGGAGGTTCTCTTAATTGCGCTTAATTGACTTTTATCAAAAATGTGTAAGCTTAGGGAAGGAATATGACCCTAGGTCTGCAGTAGATGTTGAGAAAAATTTAACTCGTGCTGTTAAGCAGTATGAAGAACTAAAAGAGAAAGATAAGCAATATTTTGATGTAGAAAGATTAAAAAATCCTTATGCCGATACTCGTATTTTAAATGGTGACCCTGAGACGGAAGTAAACAAGATTTTAGCCGGTATTGATATGGAAGTGCAGGAAGTTTTATTGGCGGATCGTTTACGGGAAAAGGGCGAGAAGATTGATTTGATTTTGTCCCATCATCCGGAGGGAAAAGCTCTTGTGGCTTTGCATAAGGTGATGTCTTTGCAGGAAGATGTTTTGGCTCAGCTAGGTGTACCCATCAATGTTGCTGAAGGGATTTTAGCTTCACGGATTAGTGAAGTAGAGCGTGGCTTGATGCCTCTTAATCATAATCGTTCCGTAGATGCAGCTCGTTTATTAAATTTTCCTTTTATGTGTGTGCATACTCCTGCTGACAATATGGTGAATACTTATTTAAGTAATCTTTTTATTGAAAAACAACCGGAAACAGTAGGGGATGTGGTTGATCTTCTTTTGGAAATACCGGAATACCAGGAATCGAAAAAAATAGATGCCGGTCCCAAAGTGTTTTTAGGTAAAGAGACGAATAGGGCAGGCAAAGTATTTGTAGATATGACTGGTGGTACTGGTGGTTCAGAAGATGCTTTTGCTAAGTTAGCTATTGCCGGGGTAGGAACGATAGTGGGGATGCATATTGGGGAAAAACATCGTAAAGAGGCAGAAAAAAATCATATTAATGTGATTATTGCCGGGCATATGGCCAGTGATTCTTTGGGGATGAATTTATTATTAGATATTTTTGTTAAAGAAGGAATAGAGGTAATTCCTTGTTCAGGATTAATTAGGGTTAGTAGATAAAAAATATCGAATAATATAAACATAAAAATGAGGCTGCTTCAAGCTTATGGGCTGAAGTAAGCCTTTTTTTTAATGATGATAAAATTAAAAAACGCGCCTTTCCATGTTTGCCATAATATTCTCTTGGGGATCCTGTTTTTATTCATCTTAATATAGTATAAAGGGATTATATTATAAGGATACTAACAAGTATTTGATTATAATGTCGGTATATTCCAAACATAGTATACAATTTTTAAAATGCTATAATATTAGAACAAGGATATTTATAAAGAAGGCTAGCTTCAGGTGCTGAATATTTAATAAATATAAAAAAGGAGGGTAAAAGAAAATGAAAGCATTTTTTTTGGGACCATTTATTGTTGCTGGGTCTTTTATGATGCTTGCTGCTGTTAGCTATATTATAATAGACACTGTTAAGCAGATAATCCAGAAATTAAGGGAGTTGCGTGGCTTTAATGCGCTAGCGAAAATGGAGCCGGAACTTGAAAAATCTGAGCATGGTCTTGATCGCGACCTTGATCGTGCCGAATTAGAGCGAATTGCAAAAGAGCATTTGTTAGAAACAGACAATACATCGCCAAGTAAAAAAGATTTTCAAGCATACATAGCTGGAATTCCGGAGGAAAGACAGAATTCCACACAGCAGGGAGAGGCAGTAAATGAGAGAGCGACAAATGTAGAAAGGTCATGTCTGGAACCGGAAATGGACGGATCTTGATTTTAGCACAGGATTGATTATATATAACGGTTTCTATTTTGTAGTAGCAGGGACTGGTTGTTTTAATAAAAACAATTTGGTCCTTCTTTTTTTGGTGTTCAGTAGATAGCTCCTTATGTTATGATGTAGTTGTAGTATGGATTAAAGGGCAAAATGGAGGGAAAAGATTTGGAAGATAAAGTACTCCGCAAGCTAGAATACGATCAGGTAATCGCCATGTTAGCAGAGCGATGTTCTTCTCGGTTGGGGAAGGAATTAGCGCATAAACTTAAGCCTTCTTTAGATTTAGAAGAAATAAAGAGAAGACAACTTGATACTACTCAGGCTAAGGAGATTTTACGGTTATATCCTGATTTTTCTTTAGGTGGTCTAAGGGACTTACGGCGTTGTTTAAATAAAGCTAAAATAGGTGGGGTTATTGACCCAAGCGATTTTTTATTAATTGCTGATACTTTGCTTGCTTTACGTAAAACAAAGAAGTTTTTTTGTAGTGAATTGGGGCAAAAGTATTATTCTTTGGCTGAGTATGTAACTAATTTGGCAACTTTACCTCATTTAGAACAGGAGATCAAAAAGAAGATTACAGATGAAGGAGAAGTTAGCGAGCGAGCTTCTTCAGAGTTATCACGGTTGAGAAAGCAGTTAAGAAATTTACAAGGAAAAGCACGTGAGAAATTAGAGAGTATGGTTAGGTCTACAGAAATGCAAAAATATTTACAAGACCCGTTAATTACGATTCGTAATGAGCGTTATGTGATTCCGGTGAAGCAAGAATATCGTAGTGAGGTGCCGGGACTTATTCATGACCAGTCAGCTAGTGGGGCAACATTATTTATTGAACCCTTAGTTGTTGTGGAAATAAATAATGAGGTACGGCGTTATGAGTCCATGGAAAAAGCCGAAGTATTACGCATCCTTCGGCAATTGAGTGAATTAGTAGCTATACATGAACAGGAGTTGCAGGATATTTTATTTGCTTTAGCGCAATTAGATTTAAATTTTGCTAAAGGCAGATTAAGTAATCACTTGGATTGTGGGGAGCCACAGATGAATAAGCGTGGGTACTTGAAGATAATTCAGGGTTGTCATCCTTTGCTTAAAGGTGAAGTTGTACCCATTACAGTTCATTTAGGAAGCAGCTTTGATACTTTAATCATTACCGGGCCGAATACGGGCGGTAAAACTGTTACTTTGAAAACGGTAGGTTTGTTTGTTTTAATGGCTCAAGCCGGGCTTCATGTTCCGGCACAGACGGGTACGGAATTGTCTGTTTTTAAAGGTATTTATGCTGATATTGGTGATGAACAAAGTATTGAGCAATCTTTAAGTACTTTTTCGGCTCATTTGACAAATATAATAGATATATTAAAAAAAGCAAATAGCCACAGTCTTGTTTTATTAGATGAATTGGGGGCCGGAACAGATCCAGCCGAAGGCGCGGCCTTGGCCAAAGCTATTTTAGATCATTTTATTGGTATCGGTGCTAAAACAATAGCGACTACACATTATAGTGAATTAAAATCTTTTGCTTATAGTCATGAGCGGGTGGAAAATGCTAGTGTAGAGTTTGATATAGAAACATTACAACCTACTTATCGTTTATTAATTGGAGTTCCGGGGAGAAGTAATGCTTTGGAAATTTCTTATAAATTAGGGTTGCAGAAAAAAATAGTAGAGCAGGCGCGGAGCTTCCTTTCTCAAGAAGAAGTGCGTGCCGCGGATTTGATTGCTAATTTAGAAATGGATCAACTGTTGGCGGAAAGAGAACGTGAAGAGGCACATAAACTTAAAACAGGAATTCAAAAACAATTAGACCAGGTAAAACAACGAGAAAAAGAACTTAAAGAGCAAGAGAAGAAAATTATCCAAAAAGCCCAAGCGGAAGCATGGGAAATTATACGAAAGGCTCGTCAGGAAAGTGAAAGTATTTTAAAAGAAGTTAGAAAAGCGAAGAAAGAGGCTAAGCCCCAAACAACTCGAAAGATGCAGGTTTTAAAAGATGAATTAAGGAAAAAAGAAACTGCCTTGGCAGAAGTTGTTTTTAGGCAGTTAGAGGGAGAAGCATTGAGCGCTCATGAAGTTAAGCCGGGGATGCTGGTTTTCCTAAAACAACTTCATCAGCAAGCACAAGTATTGGAGAAACCTAATGAAAATAAGCAAGTTTTAGTGCAAGCCGGGGTCATGAGAGTTTTAGTTAATTTACAGGACTTGACTAAAGTTAAAGAAGAACTAGTAGAGCAGAAAGGAAAAACTACCGGTATTGGTAAAATTGTTTCGACGAAAGCGAAAACGATTAAAAATGAAATACATTTAAGAGGCTTAACAGTAGATGAAGCCTTATTAGAGGCTGAAAAATATTTGGATGATGCTTATTTAGCCGGGTTATCTCAAGTTCATCTTATTCATGGCAAAGGAGCGGGAGTTTTACGGAGTGCGATTACTGATTTGTTGAAAAAACATCATTTAGTTTCTTCTTTTAGACTTGGTAATTATCATGAGGGAGGGCATGGGGTTACGGTTGTAGAATTAAAAAAGCAATGATTAAAGCCGTACTTCGATTTGATTAGAAAGTGTACTGGCTTCATTAGTCATCATATCGATACCACGTACGCGGTAATAGTATGTGGTATTTTTTTCTACATCGGTATCAACCCAGTAAGGTTCGGTAATAGTTTCATTTAGAGCTATTTGGTTAGTAAAGTTAGCTTCAAAATTCGGTGTTTCTGAACGGAAGAGATGATAGATAATGGGACTGTTTTCCGAGGACTTTGTCCAGTTAAGTTTTACTTGAGCTCGATTCCTACTAAGTTGACCTTCACCGGTTAAGTAAGGTGTTTTAAGTTTTGTCGTTTGAGGCAGGTTAATAGTTATTAAGTTAGATGAAGTTTTCTCGTTTTGACTTGAATTACAGGCGATAACTCGATAGTAGCACTTGTTTGTGGTTGGAGGATTATTATCCTGCCAAGTGTTAGTATTGCTAACTTCAGCAATACGATTTTTTGTAGTAAGTGGTACATTGGCTTCTGTGGAACGATAGATTAGATAATATGTGGAAGCGTTCTTTTGAGGATATTGCCAGTTTAAAAGAACGGATTTAACTTTGCCTTGATTATTTGTTTGTAGTTCACCTTTCAGTTCGAAGGTCGTTTTAATTATAGGAGGTGGTTCGTTTTCATCATCTTTATTATTTATTAAATTTCCCCCATGCAAAGTACAAGATTCTTTAGGTGGTTCTTCAATCGCATCTTCAGGAGTAACCCAACCTGTCCAAGGAGTGGGTCTTTTTAAGAAGACACCGGTAATAGAATGGGGACATTTATTAGTTAAAAGTTGTCCTGTTTCGGCGCAAACAGGCATTTGCACCCAGACATTAGATACACCATCGGGAAGGTAAGCACTATTAAATTTTTCTTGGACTAGATATTTTTCCGGAGTAAGACTATCCGGCAAAAGCCCAGATTTATAATCAACGGTTAATCTAGTAATTCCTTCCGGTTCGGGGAAGGTACTGGGAGGAATGTTTTGATGGGCGACAGTCATTACTTTTTTCCAAATGGGTGCACCATAATTACCTCCGAAAACACCACTCATTTTTTCCTTTTTATCATAGCCCAACCAAACACTAGATACCAGGTCAGGGGTGTAACCGACAAACCAGGCATCTACGTTAAAAGAAGTTGTTCCTGTTTTACCAGCTACAGGTCTATCGGGTAGCTTTGCTCTTTGTGCTGTACCACTTTGGACGACAGTTTGTAACATATCGGACATTAAATATGCTGTTTGGGTGCTCATTACCATTGTTTGGAAAATTTTGTTTTGATAGATTATGTTTCCGTCTTTATCTTCTATTTTCCGAATGGCATAAGGTTTTACATAAATCCCTCCATTGGCAAAACAGCCATAAGCAGCAGTAAGCTCCAAAGGTGATACCCCTTTGGTAAGACCTCCTAAGGCTAAAGAAAGTCCGATGTCATTGTTACCTCCTTAGTTGAAAGTGGTG
>DUTO01000131.1 GCA_012842035.1 Clostridia bacterium
GCCCGGTGATAATATTAAGATGACGATTGAATTGATTACGCCGATTGCCATTGAAGAAGGCTTGCGTTTTGCGATTCGTGAAGGTGGGCATACAGTTGGTGCCGGGGTCGTAACCGGTATTATTGAATAGAAATTAAAAAAGGGCTTGTGTTTAAAAAGAAATTTTTATATAATGAGAAAGCGTGACTGACATGCGATGAAGCGGGAGATTGCTGTCATGGGTATGATACGCCCGAGAGCGTTGTTGTAAACGCAGGTCGGGCAGAACTATGTACAGGGAATTTTCGCTGAGAATGTCCGAGAAATAAAAAGTCGGGCGAAAGGGAGGGAGTTTTATGGCTAAACAGCAGAAAATCAGAATAAGGCTAAAAGCCTTCGATCATAAAATTCTGGATCAGTCTGCGGAAAAGATTGTCGATACAGCTAAACGTACGGGGGCATCAGTATCGGGCCCCGTGCCATTGCCAACAGAGCGTAATGTTTTTACAATCTTGAGGTCTCCTCATGTGAATAAGGATTCTCGTGAACAGTTTGAAATGAGGACTCATAAGCGACTTATCGATATTCTGGATACAAATCCAAAGACTGTTGATGCTTTAATGGGTTTGGATTTGCCGGCAGGTGTCGATATTGAAATTAAATTATAAACAATGAGATGATCAAATGGTCATAGGCTGTATTAGGAGGTGGCAATAGTGACCAAAGCCATATTGGGAACGAAAGTGGGGATGACCCAGGTTTTTGATGACACGGGTCAGGTTATTCCCGTTACAGTTATTGAAGCCGGTCCTTGTCTGGTAGTACAAAAGAAAACTAAAGAAAGTGATGGCTATAATGCTGTGCAGTTAGGTTTTAAATCAATCGGTGTAAATAAATTAAACAAACCCAGCCAAGGGCATTTGGCGAAGGCCGAATTAAAGCCTTTGCGTTATTTACAAGAATGTAGGGTTGAAGACCCTACACTTTATGAACCGGGACAAGAAATTAAGGTTGATGTGTTTGCGGCCGGGGATTGGGTTGATGTTACCGGTATTTCTAAAGGAAAAGGATTTGCCGGGGTGATTAAGCGTCACGGTATGCATCGTGGTCCTATGAAACACGGTTCTCATTATCATCGTGGTGCCGGTTCGCTGGGAGCAAAGGGAGTGGCACGTGTTTTTCGGGGGCGTAAACTTCCTGGACGCCATGGTGGCAAATGTACGACAATACAAAAATTATTAGTAGTTAAAGTAGACCCGGAACGCAATTTACTTTTGGTTAAAGGGGCTGTCCCCGGACCAAAGAGAAGCCTGGTGACGGTTAAGAGTTCTGTGAAGGCTTAAAGTGAGGACTCAATGGGAAGGAGGAAATTTTAAATGCCCAAAGTTGCTTTATATAATATAAGTGGTGAACAGATTGCTGAAATAGAGTTAAATGATGCTATTTTCGGTATCGAACCGAATGAAGCTGTTGTTCACGAGGCAGTAGTGATGCAGTTAGCCAGTTTGCGTCGTGGTACTCATGCCACAAAGACGAGAGCCGAAGTTAGGGGTGGAGGTCGAAAGCCTTGGCGGCAAAAGGGAACGGGCAGAGCTCGTGTTGGTTCAATTAGGTCACCTTTGTGGCGTAAAGGTGGTATAACTTTTGGACCTCAGCCGCGTGATTATGCTTATCGTTTACCACGTAAAAAGGCACGTCTGGCAGTTAAATCTGTGCTTTCGGCTAAAGTAAAAGCTAACGAAATGGTTGTTTTAGACCAGTTGGAATTTCCAGAGCCGAAGACTAAACAGATGCTTGAAGTTTTAGGCAAGTTGAAAATTAAAGAAAAAGTTTTAGTAGTTACGGCTGAGCAAAATGATAATGTGCAAAAATCCGGCCGGAATATACCAGGAGTTAAGTTTTTAACGGCGGAGGGAATTAATGTTTATGACTTGCTTAATTATGATCGGTTGTTAATTACTAAGGATGCTGTGACCAAGCTTGAGGAGGTGTTTTCATAATGCGTAGCCCTCATGAAGTTTTAATTAAACCCTTAGTAACCGAAAAAACTACTGATTTAATGCAAGAAAACAAATATATATTTAAGGTTCATCCTAAGGCAAATAAGATTGAAATCAAAAATGCTGTAGAGGTTATCTTTGATGTCAATGTAATTGAGGTTAGAACGATGAATATGCCCGGTAAATTAAAAAGACAGGGACGTTCTGTAGGTTATACGTCTAATTGGAAGAAAGCTATCATTACTCTGGAGCCGGGACAAAGGTTGCCAATTTTTGAAGAGTAAGCTTAGATGTGCAATGTAAGGGAGGGAAAAAGGATGTCGATTAAAGGTTTTAAACCTCTTACTCCGGCGAGGAGAGAAATGACAGTCCCAACTTTTGAGGAGATTACAGCTAAAAAGCCGGAAAAAACATTAGTAGCACCCTTGAAAAAACAAGCCGGTCGCAATAATTATGGACGTTTGACGGTTAGACACAGAGGTGGAGGGCATAAGCGTTTATATAGAAAAATTGATTTTAAACGTGATAAAGATGGTATTCCGGCTAAAGTCGCTTCCATCGAATATGACCCTAATCGTTCTGCGAATATCGCTTTACTTCATTATGTAGATGGGGAAAAAAGATATATTATTGCTCCACAAGGCTTAAAAGTAGGTTCTCTGGTTGTTTCAGGTGCCGATGCCGATATAAAAGAAGGTAATGCTTTGCCTTTAGAAAAGATTCCTGTGGGAACATTTATCCATAATATTGAGTTAAAGCCTTTAAAAGGGGCTCAAATTGTTCGTTCTGCCGGAACGGCAGCTCAGCTAATGGCTAAAGAAGGTAATTATGCTACTGTACGTATGCCTTCCGGTGAGGTGCGTTTGATTCATTTGCAATGTAAAGCTACTGTGGGGCAGGTAGGAAATGTGGAACATGAAAATATAACGATTGGTAAGGCTGGACGTTCACGTTGGTTAGGGGTTAGGCCTGCCACACGTGGTGTGGTCATGAATCCTGTAGACCATCCACATGGTGGTGGAGAAGGGCGTTCTCCTGTAGGACGTAAAACTGCTGTTACTCCTTGGGGCAAACCTGCTACAGGTGGTAAGACTCGGAAGAAGAAAAATCCTACTAATAAATTTATTGTGACACCTCGTAAAAGGAAAAGGTAAACTAGGAACTTCTCTTAAGGAAAGGGGGTAAGTGAATGGGCAGGTCAATAAAAAAGGGTCCATTTATTGATGAGAGTCTTTTAAAGAAAATAGAACAAATGAATGAGGCTAATGAAAAACGTGTGATTAAAACATGGTCTCGTCGTTCCACAATTTTTCCCCAAATGGTCGGACACACAATCGCTATTTATGATGGGAAGAAACACGTTCCCGTATATATTACCGAAGACATGGTAGGACATAAATTGGGTGAATTTGCTCCCACTAGAATTTTTAAGGGGCATGGATCTCATACAGAACGTTCTACTGCTTTGAAATAATTACCGGGAAGAAGGAGGTATATTTTATGGAAGCCAAAGCTGTAGCTAAATATATTCGTATTTCTCCCCGGAAAGCACGTCAGGTAATTGATTTAATTCGGGGAAAGGATGTGGCAGAAGCATTTGCTATTCTTAAATTTACGACCCACAAAGGAATCGAACCGATTAGTAAGGTTTTAAAGTCCGCAGTGGCTAATGCTGAGCATAATTATGCCCTGGACTCTGATAATTTGTGGATTAAGGAAGCTTATGTAGATGAAGGTCCAGTGATGAAAAGGATTAGACCAAGAGCCAGGGGTAGAGCTGATTTAATCAGAAGACGTAGTAGCCATATCACTATTATTCTTGGCGAGAAGGAGGGTGATAAATAGTGGGTCAGAAAGTACATCCAAAGGGACTGCGTGTTGGTATTATTCGTGATTGGGAGAGTAACTGGTATGCTGACAAAAACTATCTCGAGTTCCTTCACGAGGATATAAAAATACGTAATTTTATTAAAGATAAGCTTTTTCATGCCGGCATTTCTACTGTGCAAATAGAGCGTGCCGCGAATAGAGTAAAAGTTTCTATTCATACAGCTAAACCGGGTATTGTTATTGGTCGTGGTGGGGCTGAAGTGGAGGCTTTAAGAAAAGAACTGGAACAGCTAACAAATAAAAAAATCAATGTTAATATTGTTGAGGTTAAAAAACCAGAATTAGATGCCCAGTTAGTGGCCGAAGGTATTGCCTTGCAATTAGAAAGACGGATTAGTTTTCGTCGCGCTATGAAACAGGCTGTTTCGCGGACGGTGCGGATAGGAGCAGAAGGTGTGAAAGTTTGTTGTTCCGGTCGTTTAGGGGGAGCAGAAATTGCTCGTACGGAATGGTATAGTGAGGGCAAAGTGCCTTTGCATACCTTGAGGGCCGATATTGACTATGGTTTTGCCGAAGCTAATACAACTTATGGTAAAATCGGTGTAAAAGTTTGGATTTATAAAGGTGAGATACTTCCTGAAGTGAAAGACAGGAAGGAGGAGAAAGCTAATGTTACAACCTAAAAAAGTAAAATGGCGTAGACCGCATCGTGGGGTTATGAAAGGTAAGGCTACCCGTGGGAATATGGTCACCCATGGCGATTATGGCTTGCAAGCTTTAGAACATGCTTGGATTACTAATCGTCAGATTGAAGCGGCTCGTATTGCGATGACTAGGTTTGTGCAGCGTGGTGGCAAAGTGTGGATTAAGATATTTCCTCATAAATCAATTACGGCTAAACCGGCTGAAACTAGAATGGGTGGCGGCAAGGGTTCCCCTGAACATTGGGTAGCTGTAGTTAAACCGGGTCGAATTATGTTTGAAATTGCTGGAGTTGAAGAAAGTTTAGCTCGTGAAGCACTGCGTTTAGCTTCTCATAAACTACCTATTAAAACTAAAATAGTAAAACGTGAAGAAGTGGGTGGTGAAGCCGATGAAAGCTAAAGAATTACGTGATTTAACACAGGATGAATTAAAAAGTAAAATTGTTGACCTGAAAGAAGAATTATTTAATTTACGTTTTCAGCTTGCCACCGGCCAATTAGAAAACCCGATGCGTTTACGTGAAGTTCGCAAAACAATTGCGCGGACTCATACCGTGATTCGGGAACGAGAGTTGCAAGCGGAAAAAAATAAATAAGATTGTGGCAAGCTTAGGTCAGGGTTAAAAAGGGGGTATAAAGTTTGGAAAGAGGTAGACGCAAAACTCGTGTGGGTATTGTGGTCAGCGATAAAATGGAAAAGACAGTAGTTGTCGATGTTGAATATTATGCCAAACATTCTCTTTATAAGAAGATTATTAGGCATAATAAAAGAATTAAAGCTCATGATGAAGAAAATTTGTGTAAAGTTGGGGATAAAGTCCGGATTATGGAAACACGCCCTTTAAGTAAGGATAAAAATTGGCGTGTTGTCCAGGTCATCGAAAAAGCCCCTCTTGTGTAAACAGGATTAATTCCTGAAAGGAGGTTTAAAGGCATGATTCAACAAGAAAGTATGCTGAGAGTTGCTGATAACACTGGTGCAAAAAAGTTATTATGTATTCGGCCTTTGGGAGGTTCTTTTCGCCGTTACGCTTCTGTGGGTGATGTGATTATGGCTACAGTCAAAGAAGCAACACCTGGGGGCGTTGTTAAAAAGGGTGAAATAGTAAAAGCAGTGATTGTGCGTACAAAAGATGCTGTGCGCAGAACTGATGGTTCTTATATCCGCTTTGATGAAAATGCAGCTGTAATTATCAATGATGATAAAAGCCCTAGAGGTACACGTATATTTGGCCCGGTAGCCCGTGAATTAAGGAGGAAAGAATTTGTAAAAATTCTTTCTTTAGCACCGGAAGTATTATAAAATTGTTTTTGAAAAGTTACGGCTGGAGGTGATCTGTATGGCCAAAATAAAAGTGCATGTTCGAAAAGATGATTTAGTTCAGGTGATTACCGGTAAAGATGCCGGTAAAAAAGGAAAGGTTCTAAATGTAGATCCCCAGAAGGGCCGGGTTATTGTGGAAGGCATTAATATTGTCAAGCGGCATATGAGACCTACACAAGTTAATCCTCAGGGCGGAATTACAGAAATTGAAGCTCCCTTGGATAGTTCCAATGTCATGATTTTTTGTGAAAAATGTAATGCGCCTGTGCGCATAAATAAAATGTTTTTAGCTAATGGGAAGAAGGTTCGGGTTTGTAATCAGTGTGGTGAGCAGTTTGATAAGTAATTCTGCCGGAAGGGAGGTTTAGGATATGGCCCGGCTAAAAGAAAAGTACAACAAAGAAGTTATTCCTGCCATGATGCAGAAATTTGATTATAAAAACAAAATGGAAGTCCCTAAATTAGAAAAAGTAGTGATTAATATAGGGGTAGGAGAAGCAACTCAGAATTCCAAAGCCCTTGATGGGGCAGTAGCAGATTTAACAGCAATTGCGGGGCAAAAACCTGTAATTACGCGAGCTAAAAAATCTATTGCGGCGTTTAAAGTACGTGAAGGAATGCCGATAGGAACTAAAGTTACTTTACGCGGTCAGCGGATGTATGAATTTGTGGATAAGCTCTTTAATGTTGTTTTACCTAGGGTACGGGACTTTCGTGGTGTTTCGCCTAAAGCTTTTGATGGTCGTGGGAACTATACCTTAGGTTTAAAGGAGCAATTGATGTTTCCGGAAATAGATTATGATAAAGTTGATAAGGTTAGAGGTATGGATATAGTTTTGGTAACAACGGCTCAGACAGATGAGGAGTCTAAAGAATTATTAAGCTTAATGGGAATGCCTTTTGCAGCGAGATAGAGATAAATAAAAAATTAAAGGAGGGACATATGTGGCGAAAAAAGCTAAGGTTTTAAGGCAACAAAAGCGAGCTAAGTATAAAGTTAGGCAATATAACAGATGTAAAATATGTGGTCGTCCCCATGCTTACATGCGGAAGTTTGGTCTGTGTAGAATTTGTTTCCGTGAGCTGGCTTATGAAGGACAAATTCCCGGTGTGACCAAGGCCAGTTGGTAAGTTTGGAAAGAGGAAGGGGGTCGTTTGAATATGGTCATGGTTGATCCTATAGCAGATTTTTTGACGAGAATTAGAAATGCTAATTCTGTTCATCATGAAAAGGTAGAAATTCCGGCTTCAAAGATGAAGAAAACTCTTGCCGAGATTTTAAAAGAAGAAGGTCTGATTAAAAACTATGAGTTTATTGAAGATGGTAAGCAAGGGGTTCTGCGCTTATATTTGAAGTATGGTGCGAATCAAGAAAAAGTAATTACAGGGATTAAGCGGATTAGCAAGCCGGGGCTTCGTGTTTATGTAAAAAAAGATGAGGTGCCTCGTGTTTTAGGTGGATTAGGTATTGCTGTTATTTCTACTTCACAGGGGATTATGACAGATAAAGAAGCTAGAAAACGCGGTTTAGGTGGCGAAGTTATTTGTTATATCTGGTAAAAGGCCTGTAAAATACAGCAAGAAAAAGAGGGTACAGGAGGTGTAAAAATGTCGCGCATTGGTAAACAGCCGATAGATGTTCCTGAAGGGGTAGAAGTAAAGGTGCAAGGGACTAAAATTTCTGTACAAGGACCGAAGGGAAAATTAGAAAAAGAATTTCCGGAAGGTATTATCGTGACTGTTGAGAAGGGGCAAATTGTGGTTGCCTGTCCTAATGAAGAAAAGAAATATCAAGCGTTTTGGGGTATGTCCAGGTCGCTTATCGCCAATATGGTTGAGGGAGTAACGAAAGGTTTTGAAAAGTCCTTAGATATAACAGGGGTTGGTTATCGAGCGGCTAAACAAGGGAATAAGCTTGTTTTAACCGTAGGTTATTCTCATCCCGTAGAAATCGAACCGGGTGAAGGTCTGGAGATAGAAGTGCCTGCACCGAATAAGATTGTGGTTAAAGGTATTGATAAGGATAAAGTTGGTCAATTAGCTGCGAATATTCGCTTTGTGCGTAGCCCTGAGCCATATAAAGGAAAAGGCATTAGGTATAGTGATGAAGTGGTGCATATTAAACCCGGAAAAACTGGGCTTAAAGCAGCTGATTAAAGATGGAGCAAAGCTTAACTCGTAATAGAAAGGAGTGGAGCATGTGATCATTAAGCCTGATCGTAAAAAAGTTCGTCAAAAAAAACATCGCCGTTTACGTCAAAATATCCAAGGTACAGCGGAATGCCCTCGGTTGGCGGTATATAGAAGCTTGAAACATATGTATGCTCAATTAATAGATGATATCCAGGGTGTTACCCTTGTGGCTGCTTCTACATTAGAAGAACCTCTGCAAGCAGAACTGGCTGAGGGAGGAAATGTTGAGGCTGCTTATAAAGTAGGACAGCTTTTAGCGCAAAAAGCTTTGCAAAAAGGCATTAAAAAAGTAGTTTTTGACCGAGGTGGTAATCTTTATCACGGACGTGTCAAAGCTGTTGCCGAAGGTGCACGTGAGGCAGGGCTGGAGTTTTAATCTATCGGTAAAGGAGGGAAAAAGATGGCAAGAATAGATGCTAAGAAACTGGAACTAAGCGAAAAAGTAGTTTATATTAATCGTGTGGCGAAGGTTGTTAAGGGTGGACGTCGGTTTAGTTTTAGTGCTTTAGTTGTGGTCGGAGATGGAAATGGTTATGTAGGAGCCGGCTTAGGGAAAGCTACTGAGGTTCCGGAAGCGATTCGTAAAGGCATAGATGCCGCTAAGAAAAACCTTATTTTTGTACCGATGGTGGGTACGACAATTCCTCATGCGGTTTTAGGAAAAGCCGGGGCGGGCAAAGTTTTATTAAAGCCGGCATCAGAAGGTACCGGTGTTATTGCCGGTGGACCGGTGCGTGCTGTTTTAGAATTAGCCGGGATTCGTGATATTTTAACGAAGTCACTAGGTTCAAATAATGCTAATAATATGGTGAGAGCTACTTTAAGTGGGCTAAAGAGTTTGAAGCGGGCAGAGGACGTTGCTAAATTGCGTGGCAAATCCGTCGAAGAACTCTTGAGTTAGGAGGTCAACAATGGCTAAATTAAAAATTACTCTTAAAAAAAGCGTCATTGGTTGTAATGATAAGGTAAGAGCAAATGTACAGTCTTTAGGGCTTTCTAAATTGCAGCAAAGTGTTATTCAGGAAGATACTCCTGATATTCGTGGGAAAATAAAAAAAGTTGCCCATTTGTTAACTGTAGAAGAAATAGACCAGTGATAAAAAGGAGGTGCGGTATTATGAAACTCCATAATTTAAAGCCTGCAGAAGGTTCTAAGAAAACTCCTGTCAGAAAAGGTCGGGGTACAGGATCCGGTTTTGGTAAAACTTCTGGTCGTGGTCATAAAGGACAAAAAGCAAGGGCCGGGGGAGGGAAAGGACCTTATTTTGAAGGTGGGCAAACGCCTTTGCAAAGACGTTTACCTAAACATGGCTTTACTAATATTTTTAAATCTGAATATGTCGTGATTAATGTTCAGCAATTAAATGAACGTTTCGAAGAGGGTGCAGTAGTTACACCGGAAGTTTTGGTGGAGTCTGGTCTGGTGAAAAATGTACGAGATGGAGTTAGAATACTCGGCAAGGGAGAAATCACGAAGGCCTTAACGGTAAAAGCGCATGGCTTTTCTAAGGCAGCAGCAGAAAAAATTGCCGCTGCTGGCGGCCAAGTAGAGGTGATTTAGGTGGTAGAAGTTTTAAAAAATTCTTGGAAACTTACAGATGTACGTCATAAAATATTGTTTACCTTAGCGATGTTAGTGGTCTTTAGGGTTGGGGTGCATATCCCGGTGCCGGGCATTGATACCCAAGTGATTGCCGATTTGGTCGCTAAGGGACAACTTTTAGGTTTTTTCGATGTTATCTCCGGGGGTGCTTTTAAGAAGTTTTCTGTTTTTGCAATGAGCATAACTCCTTATATTAACGCTTCTATCATTATGCAACTTTTAACGGTGGTTATCCCTTATTTAGAAAGGTTATCTAAGGAACCGGATGGCCGTAAAAAGATGGCTCAATATGTTAGATATGGAACAGTTATTTTAGGTTTTGTGCAGGCAGTGGGGATTTCTTTTGGTTTGCGACAGGCAGTAGTTAAGCCGGGGGTTGCTTCGACCTTGATTATTGCGTTGTCTTTGACAGCAGGTACGGCTTTTTTGATGTGGTTAGGTGAATTAATTACCGAAAAAGGAATTGGCAATGGGATTTCACTGATAATTTTTGCGGGGATTGTTTCTCGTGTGCCGGTAGGAATTGTTTCCATTTATGAGTATCTGAAAGCCGGTACAGCTAGTATTTTTGTCGTGCTTGTTTTTCTTATTGTTGCGCTGGTTGTTATGGCCGGAATTATTGCTATACAAGAAGGTCAGCGTCGTATTCCGGTACAATATGCTAAGCGTGTTGTCGGCAGAAAAGTTTATGGCGGGCAAAGCACTCATATTCCTTTAAAGGTTAACCAAGCAGGTGTAATTCCTATTATTTTTGCAATTTCTATTTTAATGTTTCCAGGGACAATCGCTGCCTGGTTTCCGGCTAATAAATTCGCTATTTGGATAACGAGAATTTTTGATTTTAATTCCTGGTGGTATCAACTTATGTACGCCTTGCTAATTATGTTCTTTACCTATTTTTATACGGCAATTACTTTTAATCCTAGTGATATAGCTGATAATATCAAAAAATATGGTGGTTTTATACCTGGGTTAAGACCGGGACGTCCTACGGCAGAATATATTGAGAAAGTAGCCGGTCGGATTACTTTTGCCGGAGCAATTTTTTTGGCAGCGATAGCAGTACTACCGGCATTATTAATCTCCTTAACCGCTTTGCCTGTTTATTATGGAGGTACCAGTTTGCTCATTGTCGTGGGTGTAGCTTTGGATACGATGAAACAGTTAGAAGCGAATCTTTTAATGAGACATTATCAAGGTTTCTTGAAATAATGGAGGGTTGTAAAGATGAGAATAATTCTGATGGGCCCACCGGGAGCAGGAAAAGGAACACAAGCAGAATTTCTGACCCAAGCATTAAAAATACCGCATATCTCGACAGGTGATATGTTTCGTAAGGCAGTTAAAGAAGGTACTTCTTTAGGTTTAGAAGCTAAGCGATATATGGATTCCGGAAAGCTGGTTCCTGATACTGTGACGGTAGGTATTGTGAAAGAAAGATTAGCCGAAGCTGATTGTCAAAATGGTTTTTTGTTAGATGGTTTTCCGAGAACAATTCCTCAAGCAGATGCCTTAGAAAATATCTTACAAGAGTTGGGGATGAACTTAGATAAAGTAATTAATCTTGAAGTAGGGCGTGAGGCTATCTTAAAACGCTTAACCGGGAGGAGAGTTTGCAAGTCATGTGGAGCTATTTATCACATGCTTTATCATCCTTCGTCCCAAGGTAATAAGTGTGAGTTGTGTTCCGGTGAAATTTATCAGCGTGAAGATGATACAGAAGCTACTGTGGTTAATCGTTTAGAAGTTTATGAACGACAGACTGCTCCTTTAGTGGAGTATTACGAAAAAAAAGGGTTGCTGTTAAATATTTTAAATACTGCTGGTGATGAAAAAGTAGAAACAATTACGCACAATATTTTAAAAGCCTTAGGAAGCGGTCAGAAATGATTATTTTGAAATCCGAGCGTGAATTACAGTATATGTATGATGCCGGACAGATTGTGGCTCAAACACATCAAGAAGTAGCCAAAACCGTAGAACCGGGTATTACTACCCAAGAACTTGATCGTCTGGCGGAGGAATATATTTTAAAATGTCAAGCAAAACCTGTGTTTAAAGGTTATTATGGTTTTACCGGGAGTATTTGTACTTCTATTAATGAAGAGGTTGTGCATGGGATACCTGGTTTAAGGCAGTTAAAACTTGGTGATATTATTAGTATTGATATTGGGGCGACTCTTAATGGGTATGTAGGGGATGCGGCCGTTACTTTACCGGTAGGAGAAATTGATGATGAAGCACAAAAGTTGCTTGCTGTTACGGAAAATTCCTTGTATGAAGGAATTAAACAGGCTGTAATTAATAATCGACTCTCTGATATTTCGTATGCGATTCAAAGTTATGTGGAAAACAATGGTTTTTCGGTAGTGCGAGATTTTGTGGGTCACGGTATTGGTAGAGATATGCACGAGGAACCACAAATACCGAACTTTGGCCCCCCCGGTCGCGGACCACGTTTGAAAAAGGGAATGACTTTAGCGATTGAGCCGATGGTCAATGAAGGAACTTTTGAAGTCCAAACATTATCGGACAATTGGACTGTAGTAACTAAAGACAAAAAGCGTTCCGCCCATTTTGAGCACAGTATTGCGATTACAGATAAAGGACCTTGGATTTTAACGAAATGAATTGTTTGGTTTTTTAAAAGCCAGAGGAATAAGGAGGTTGATATGGGTGTCCAAAGAGGATGTGATTGAAGTGGAAGGTACTGTTCTAGAACCTCTCCCTAATGCTATGTTTCGGGTGGAATTAGAAAATGGGCATAAAGTTTTAGCCCATGTTTCTGGGAAAATCAGAATGCATTTTATTCGCATTTTGCCGGGAGATCGGGTTACTGTTGAGCTTTCACCTTACGATTTAACTAGAGGAAGAATTACTTATCGTTTTAAATGAGTAGTTGCCCTAGATGAAGGAGGTTTAGAAAAAGTGAAAGTTAGACCATCAGTTAAGCTTATCTGTGAAAAATGTAAAATAATTAGACGTAAAGGTAAAGTTATGGTGATTTGTAAAAACCCTAAACATAAACAAAGACAGGGTTAGGTTGTTCTATCAGATAAATGAGGAGGTGTGCTAATGGCTAGAATTGCAGGTGTAGATTTACCTCGTGATAAACGGGTGGCCATAGGATTAACTTATATTTATGGAATAGGCAGATCGACTGCTCAGAAAATTTTAGAACAAACAGGAATAAATCCTGATACACGAGTTAAAGATTTGACCGAAAATGAAGTAAATAAGTTGCGGGCAGTGATTGGGAAAGATTATAAGGTAGAGGGCGATTTGAGACGTGAAGTTTCTTTAAATATTAAGAGACTGGTGGAAATTGCTTCTTATAGAGGAATACGTCATCGTCGTGGTCTGCCTACGCGGGGACAAAGAACAAAAACAAATGCCCGGACTCGTAAAGGTCCCGGTAGAACCGTGTCCATTAAACGAGCAAGTGCGAAAAAAGATAGGGAAGGAGGGAGGGAAAGCTAAATGGCTAAACCAACTACTAGGGTAAAACGTCGTGCGCGTAAAAATGTTGAACAAGGCATCGTTCATATTCAGTCTACTTTTAATAATACAATTGTAACGATTACAGATATACATGGCAATGCGATTTCTTGGTCTACAGCAGGACAGTTAGGTTTTAAAGGTTCGCGGAAGAGTACGCCTTTTGCGGCTCAAATGGCTGCGGAACAAGCAGCTAAAGTAGCTGTGGACCATGGCATGCGGGAAGTTGAAGTTTATGTTAAGGGACCCGGAGCAGGTCGCGAAGCCGCGATTCGTGCTTTGCAAGCTACAGGTTTAGAAGTAAATGTGATTAAAGATGTTACTCCTATTCCTCATAATGGATGTCGTCCGCCAAAACGGAGAAGAGTTTAAGGAGGTGTAATTGAAATTATGGCTAAATATACAGGTCCGGTTTGTAGACAGTGTCGCCGTGAAGGAATGAAATTATATTTAAAGGGCGAGCGTTGTTATACAGAAAAATGTGCTATTGATAGACGGGCTTATGCTCCCGGAGAGCATGGTCAATATAGTCGGAGGAAAGTATCCGAATATGGTTTGCAATTAAGAGAGAAGCAAAAAGCACGCCGTATTTATGGTGTTTTGGAAAAACAATTTGGAAATTATTTTGAGAAGGCTGAACGGCAAAAAGGGATTACAGGTGAAAATTTAATTCAATTTCTAGAAAGACGTTTAGATAATGTCGTTTATCGTCTTGGTTTTGCTTCGTCAAGAGCAGAAGCACGGCAGTTAGTTACGCATAATCACTATACCATTAATGGACACAAGGCCAATATACCTTCTATCCTTGTAAAGGTAGGAGATGTCATTCAGGTCAAGGAAAAAAGCTTGGAATCGCCTAAGTTCATTGAGTTAAAGGAGAATATTGCTCATAAAACCCCACCGGAATGGTTAGATTTGGATAAAGAAAATATGACAGGGAGAGTAATAGCTTTGCCCAGTAAAGAGCATCTTGATTTTCCTCTGGAGGAACATCTTATTGTTGAGTTATATTCCAGGTAATCTGTGTTTACCGGTTATTAACCGGGAAAAGTTAGGTTCGAGTAGGAGGGTTAACTTTGATTGAAATTGAAAAACCCAAAATTGAATGTGTGGAAATAAGTGAGAAGCAGGACTATGCTAAGTATGTTGTAGAACCTTTAGAGAGAGGTTATGGAATCACTTTAGGTAATTCATTACGTCGCGTTATTTTGTCTTCACTGCCGGGAGCAGCGGTTACTTCGGTGAAGATCGAGGGTGTTTTACATGAGTTTTCCACTGTGCCCGGTGTAGTGGAGGATGTAGCCGAGATTATCCTTAATCTGAAAGCGCTGGCTCTTAAAGTTCATTCTGATGAGCCTCAGATAATTCGTTTAGAAGCAACTGAGCCGGGAGAAGTATTGGCCGGAGGCATTATTCGAAGTAGTGAGGTTGAGATCCTTAATCCAGAATTGCATATCGCGACTTTAGATACTGGGGCCAGATTAGTTATGGAAATGATGGTCGAAAAAGGTCGTGGGTATCGCTCTGCGGAAAAAAACAAGCAGGAAGAGCATATTATTGGTGTAATTCCGATAGATTCTATTTTTTCACCGGTACGTAAGGTGAATTACACAGTGACTGATACTCGTGTGGGACAGATTACGGACTATGATAAATTAACTTTAGAAGTTTGGACTAATGGAACTATACTTCCTGATGAGGCGGTCAGCCTTTCGGCCAAAATACTCAATGACCATCTTTTGCTTTTTGTAGGGCTTACTGAGAAAATCGGAGATGTCGAAATAATGGTGGAAACAGAAGAAGAAGAGCGGGATAAAGTTTTAGACTTGAGTGTTGAAGAACTAGATCTGTCGGTACGTTCGTATAATTGCTTGAAAAGAGCAGCGATCAATACAGTAGGCGAGCTTGTTCAGAAAACAGAAGCAGATTTGATGAAGGTTAGAAATTTAGGAAAAAAATCATTAGCGGAAATAAAAGCAAAATTAGCCTCTTTAGACTTAAGCCTGAACAAAGAGGAGGAATAAGTGTTAACTAGCGTAAAGGAGGTTTAGAGGATGGCCTATAGAAAATTAAGCCGTAATATGGGGCAGCGACGTGCCTTATTAAGGAGTATAACTACAGAACTGCTTAAAAACGGTCGGATAGAAACAACAGAAGCACGAGCTAAAGAAGTCCGACAAACTGCTGAAAAAATGATTACTCTAGGCAAACAGGGTGACTTAAAGGCTAGACGTCAGGCTAGTGCTTATCTTCTTGATGAGAATGTTGTCAAAGATCTTTTTGAAAACCTTGCTGAAAAATATGCTGACCGTCAGGGTGGATATACACGGGTCATTAAAGTGGGATCGCGTCGTGGAGATGCAGCAGCCATGGTAATTGTGGAATTAGTTTAATGATAAATCCTTTGTAAAACCAGAGGTCAGGAAAACCATACTTTAAAACCGCCAGTGCGGTTTAGATTTGGCTTTCCTGGTTTTTATTTACTCTTTGTAGAATGCAGGTGTGGTGGACAAAAGTGGTGAGTAAGTTATGATTGAAGTAAAAAATTTAAAGCATCAGTTTCGCACTCCTGAAGGTGACTATCTCGAGGCTTTAAAAGGGGTAGACTTACAGATTGAGCAAGGCGAATTCGTAGCGATTATTGGGCATAATGGTTCCGGGAAGTCCACTTTGGCAAAGCATTTAAATGCTTTGCTTTTACCACATTTTGGTTCTATTGCCGTCAAGGGAATGGATACTAGAGATGAGGAGTGTCTGTGGCAAATTCGTCAAGAAGTAGGGATGGTTTTTCAAAATCCCGATAATCAGTTGATTGCCACGACAGTTGAAGAAGATGTAGCTTTTGGACCAGAAAATTTAGGTATGGAGCCGGCAGAAATTCGTCAAGTGGTAGATAAAGCTTTGGCTAGTGTGGGGATGAGTGAGTTTAAAAAAAGAGCACCTCATCTTTTATCAGGCGGGCAAAAACAACGGGTAGCCATCGCCGGTGTTTTGGCCATGAAACCCGAAGTGTTAGTGCTTGATGAACCAACGGCGATGTTAGACCCAGTAGGTCGCAAAGAAGTTATGGATACGGTTGTAAAGTTAAATCGCGAGGAAAGCTTAACTGTTGTTTTGATTACACATTTTATGGAGGAAGCTGTGCTTGCCGATCGGGTTTTAGTGATGGAAAATGGTCTTATTGTGCTGGAAGGTTCGCCGCGCGAGATTTTTTCACAAGTTAAACAATTAAAAGATTTACGTTTAGATGTACCGCCGATGATGGAGCTACGTAATCTTCTTGTTAAAGGAGGTTTAAATCTCCCACGTGATATTTTGACTGTGGAAGAAATGGTGGTGGCTTTATGCCGATAATTTTAGAAGAGGTTAATTATATTTATCAGCCTGGTTCACCTCATGAAGTCAAGGCTTTAGAAAATATTAATTTGGTAATTAATGAAGGAGAATTTGTAGGTTTAATTGGGCACACCGGTTCAGGTAAGTCCACTCTTGTTCAGCATTTTAATGGCTTATTAAAACCCACCACAGGAAAGGTAATTGTTGATGGTTGTGAAATTTCAGCGCGAAAAGCTAATTTAAAGGAAATAAGAAAAAAAGTAGGGCTTGTTTTTCAGTATCCGGAGCATCAGCTTTTTGAGGAAACTGTTTTCGAAGATATTGCTTTTGGTCCTAAAAATTTAGGATTATCTTCGAAGCAGGTTGAACAAAGAGTTAAAAAAGCCTTAAAAATGGTGCATTTGGACGATGAAAAATATTATAGTGCTTCGCCTTTTACTTTGAGTGGGGGGGAAAAGCGCCGTGTAGCCATAGCCGGTGTTTTGGCTATAGAACCGAAGTATTTAATTCTTGATGAACCTACAGCAGGCTTAGACCCCAGGGGGCGCGATGAAATTTTAAAGCAAGTGCAGGAATTACATGAACAAGGGATGACGGTAATTTTAGTTTCCCACAGTATGGATGATGTGGCTCGGCTGACACAGCGTCTTGTCGTGATGCATGAAGGCACAATTGTTTTTGATGAGGAGACTCGTAAGGTTTTTGCTCATTATGAAAGGTTGCAAGAAATGGGATTAGATATTCCTACCGTAACAAAGTTGATGTTTCGGTTAAAACATAAAGGTTGGTCGGTTCGTCAGGACGTTTTAACGGTAGAAGAGGCCCAGCAGGAAATTTTGCAAGCATTGAAAGAGGAAAAGACTCATGCTTAAAGATATTACGATTGGTCAATATATACCAAGAGATTCTGTCATTCATAAATTAGACCCGCGTACTAAAATTATTTGTTTAGTGCTTTATATGATAGGTCTTTTTCTGGTTAATAATGCCTTAGGTTATGTAGTAGTGACCATTTTTACTTTAGGCATAATTTATTTATCGCATATTTCTTTAATCACAATTCTTAAAGGGATTAAACCCCTCATGATTATTATTCTCTTGACTTTAGGGCTACATGTTTTTATGACCGAGGGAGAGATTATTTGGCAGTGGGGTTTTTTAAAAATTACTTGGCAAGGTTTACGGCAAGGTCTTTTTATGGCCTTACGCTTAATTTATTTAGTAACGATTACTTCTTTATTAACCTTGACCACAACACCGATTGCTTTAACTGATGGCTTAGAAAAGATTTTAAGAAGGCTGTTTATACCTATTGCTCATGAGTTGGCGATGATGATGACCATTGCTTTACGTTTTATTCCGACCTTAATTGAAGAAACGGAAAAAATTATGAAAGCACAGATGGCACGGGGAGCTGACTTTGAAAGTGGTGGTCTTTTAAGCCGGGCCAAAAGCTTAATTCCCCTTTTGGTTCCTCTCTTTTTAAGTTCTTTTAGGCGGGCGGATGAGTTAGCGTTGGCTATGGAGGCCCGCTGTTACCGCGGTGGAAAAAACAGAACGCGAATGACGCAATTAATGATAGGATATAGTGATTATTTTGCTTTTGTTATGCTCGTTTTTTTCTTAGTGGTCACTATTTTGAGTCGTTATGGGTAGGAGAAAAAATGCGTAATTTTAAACTTGTTGTAGCCTATGAGGGAACAAATTATCATGGTTTTCAAATCCAAAAAGGAACAGGATTACCCACAATTCAGGGAGTTTTAGAAAAAGCCTTAAGTACTTTGACGAAAGAAGAGATTAAGGTAATTGGAGCGGGAAGAACTGATGCCGGGGTACATGCTAAGGGACAGGTGGTTAATTTTTATAGTCAGACTAAAATACCTATAGAAAAACTTCCTTTAGCTTTAAATTCACTCTTACCACGTGATATTGCTGTACTTGAGACTAAAGTTGTGCCACCGGATTTTCATGCTTCTTTTAATGCCCGTAGCAAAACTTATAGTTATTTATTTTATAATGATCGAATCAGGGACCCTTTTTGGCAGCGTTATGCTTATCATATTCCTGTACCTTTGAAATCAATCCGAGAAATGGAAAGGGCTTGTCAAATTTTTCAAGGTGAACATAATTTTAGAGGTTTTTGTGCCAGTGAGACAAAAGCGAAGCGTTTTACGCGTACGATTTATGCTTGTTCTCTGGAAAAGGTAGAAAAAATAATTAAATTGCAAGTTACAGGTAATGGTTTTTTATATAATATGGTGCGCATCATGGGGGGTACAATTTTAGAGGTTGGTCAAGGTAAGCGTAAAGCAGAAGAGATAGCCTCTTTATTAGAGAATGGTGACCGTACGTTAGCGGGAATGACGTTACCGCCTCAGGGATTGTATCTTTTATCGGTCGAATATGATTAACATTTTGACACAGCTGTATCCCCTCGTTCATAAGTAAATTGTTTTGAAATATTTAGTAGGAGAATATATGTGCAAAAGAGATGGATTGTTTTTTTGGTGTGTGTTTTATTAATAATAGGGATTTATGCTGTTGGTAAGGTGTATTATGAGAGAGGGGAAGGATTAAATAAGGCGGATTTTGCTTGGTATGAGTCGCAAATTTGTCAGGAAATTGAGGAGGGGAATAAGTTTGCGCAAGAAAGATTAGCCCAAAAGCATCCTGTTTTTCTTAATGGAATATTTATGGATATTGGTTATGAATGGGACAGTACTATCTATGTTCCGATTCGAATAGTTGCGGAAAGTCTTAATTGGGGAGTGTTCTGGTTGCCTGATTTAGGTGTGATGCAGTTGGTGAAGAATGAGGAAGAAATTTTTGTGGATATAGAAAATGTTTTTGGCAAGGCTTATGTGGAATTGCCTAGGCTGAAAAACATGATTAAATTACCTAAGGTAGATGTACATGAGGGGCATATCGAGATATTTACCAATGAGCGTGAATTAAAGCAAGTTGCTGTTAGCGGAGCAAAGTATAACTTTTATGTAAATGGGATGAAGATGACCGAAGATGCTTTTTGTTATCAAGGGAGAATGTATGTGCCGACACGAATCTTTGCTTTATCTTTGGGGCGAATTTTTAAGTATGAAGCTGAAAAAGGAGAAGCATATATTGATCAAGTTAAAGTAAATTCAATTTTTGTAGAGGGAAGAAATTATGCAACTGTGGAAGAGTTAAATAAGATTATTGATACGGGTGAGGCAGAATTTGAGTTTAAGGAACAGAGTGATGATTCTGCAGACCTTTGGCCTGTTATCAGTAAAGGGCCGCAGCAAAAGATTGCAGCTTTGACTTTTGATGATTATCTTTCCGATGAGGTGTACCCGCTTTTAGATATTTTAGATAGGTATGAGGCTAAAGCAACGTTTTTTGTAATCGGGAATAGCATCGAGCAAAATCAGGAGTTATTGAAAACATTAGCACAAAAAGGGCATGTGGTTGCCAATCATACTTGGGATCATCTGAATTTATATACACTTACCGCTGATGAAATTAGGGCTCAGTTAATAGCAACCACCTTGAAAACAGAACAATATGGGGTGAAAGCCGCCCCTTATTTTCGTCCTCCGGGTGGATATTATAATGATAAAATAATTAAAATAGCTCAAGATATTGGTTTAAGAACAGTATTATGGTCATTAAATTCAGTTGATGGCGACCCGGCTAATAGTGCAAGGGTAATTAAACAGACCGTAAGCCGTTGGGTACATCCCGGGGCGATTATCACAATGCATACTAATAGAGATTCGACGATTGAGGCTTTACCTGGAATTATAGAGAATTTGCAAAAACGTGGTTATGAACTTGTAA
Source organism: Clostridia bacterium (assembly GCA_012842035.1). GTDB lineage: Bacteria > Bacillota > Peptococcia > DRI-13 > DTU073 > DUTS01. The sequence goes on from DUTO01000131.1 coordinate 20,287, forward strand.
CCATTCCGGAGATGTGGGTCAGGCGGAATTAACTTCTTGACACAGCCGGTTACGTGTATTAAAATAAATCAGTAGTCTTTAAGAAAGTAAAGTTATTAATTGATTCCCTTAGCCCCGGAGTCATTTATAATAAATTATTCATATTTTGAGGAGGGAACTAAAGTGCGAACCTTTATGGCTAAGGCACAGGATGTTTCTAGAAAATGGTACATCATTGATGCAGCAGATAAGACTTTAGGTCGTTTAGCTACAGAAATAGCCGTAATTTTAAGAGGAAAACATAAACCGATTTATACGCCTCATGTAGATGTAGGTGATTATGTAATTGTGATTAATGCGGAAAAAGTAAAGTTAACGGGTAAAAAATTGCAAGATAAAATGTATTATAGCCATTCGCGTTATCCCGGTGGGTTGAAAAAAATGAATTATGAAGCGCTTTTACAAAAAAAGCCGGAATTGGTAATCGAAAAGGCTGTTAAAGGCATGTTGCCTCATAATCGTTTGGGAGCGAAGATGTATAAGAAACTTAAGGTTTATAAAGGACCGGAGCATCCTCATCAGGCTCAACAACCTGAAGTTTGGGAATTACGGAATTAAGGAAAGGAGGTATAGAAATTGGCACAAGTACAATATTATGGCACCGGACGGCGTAAAACCTCTGTTGCTCGGGTACGTCTTGTACCGGGTAAGGGAGATATTATAGTCAATAATCAGTCTTTAGAAGAGTATTTTGGGAAAAAGACTTTAGAAACACTCGTTCAGGAACCTTTAGTGATTACTAATACTGAAGGTCGGTTTGATGTTTTGGCTAAAGTAGAAGGTGGTGGCTACACAGGACAGGCCGGGGCGATTCGGTTAGGAATTGCTAGAGCTTTACTGGAAGTTGACCAAGAATTGAGACCGATACTCAAGCGTGCCGGGTTTTTAACACGTGACCCCAGAATGAAAGAACGTGAGAAATACGGTTTAAAAGGGGCACGTCGTGCACCACAGTATTCCAAGCGATAAATATATTGTTAAGGAAGACCTGCTAATAAAATGTGGCGGGTCTTTTTTAAATTTAAGCAGCAAAATATCCTTTTAAAGCAACAGGAAGACAAGTTGAAAAAAAGCAAGTTTTGGATTATAATTAATTAAACAGATTGTTTAGAAAATATATAAAAATATTATAAATTAAATATTTAATAGAGGCGACTAGATTGTGAGAAGGGTGGGATAAGAATGGGTATAAGAGATAGCTATAAAGAGGCATCTGATAAGATTTTAATAGCTTATGCTGATATAAAAGATAAAGCAAAAATAATTTATGATGTAGTAAAAACAGGTTTTAATGAAACAAAAGATGAAGCAAAAATAATTTATGATGATGTAAAACCAATTTATAATGAAGCAAAAGATGAAGTAAAAGAAATTTATAACGAAGCTAAAGGTGAAGTAAAAACAGCTTATAATGACGTAAGAATAAAATTAAGAAGGGAAGCAATTTATAATGGAGCTAGAACAAAAATAGAGCGGGAACCAATTTATAATGAAATAAAAGCAATAGGGGATAGTGTTAAGAGGTTATCTCACGAAAGAAACGAAAGAAACCTTCTTGATTTAGCGGCAAGAGTAAAGCTGGTGAGGGAATTAACGAAAAATGAAGTATATATTATGGCGGAACTTATGTTAGAAGACCTAATCGGCATGACAAAAGGGATGATAAAAGATGTGGAAGGGCTTGCAAAACAAATTAGAGGTGAATTGGGGGAAGAAGTAAGTGAAGAGTTTGGGGAAAAATTAAAAGGAAAGATAAAAAAATTAAAAGAAGAAACAAATGAATTAGGAGAAAAAGTAAGCGAATTAGAAGAAAGGGCGGACGAATTAGGTAATATGGAACATGGTGCTGCAAATGATCAGAGAAATTTACAATATTATTTTGATGGAGTTAATAGGTTAAGACAGGAAGATGAAAACATTCAGGGAGCAAATAAAGTAGAATCAAGAGGGAGAAAAGGAAAAGGGAAGTTTTCTCCTGATAGGGACGGGCGTTTGTGAGTATTTTTTAATACATGGTTTGAAAGATAAATATACAGTTATGGCAGACCTGCAAATTAAAATGTTGGGTCTTTTTTATTTTTAAAGGTATTGTAATAATTTATTACATAACGGATAAAATATTGACAAAGTGAGCGAAAAAGCGTAATATAATATTACAGAAGAGGGGAGGGTGGAGAAAATGCTATTGGAGAATAGTATTGGATCCAAAATTAAAATTATTAGGGAGAAACAAGGATTAAGTCAAAGTGAGGTAGTGACAAAACTTAAAGAAAAGAACATTAATCTCAGTCGAGAAACACTTAGTAAAATAGAAAATAACAATAGAACCATATCGGCAATAGAACTTAAGGCGCTATGTAGTGTTTTAGATGCTGATATTAATGAGATTTTTAGTGAAAATGAAACGAAAGATGATTTAGTTACACTTTTTAGAAAAAAAGGGTGCTTTAATGAGCAAACTTTAGAAGAAATAGAGTATTTGCAAGAAATGGTTAAGGTCTTTATTAATCAAGAGAGGATTTGCAAAGGCGAACTTCTACCACAGAAAAGAAAACCTTTATGGGAGGAATGTTTAATTGATTTTAAATAAGTTAAATCTTCCTGCTGAATCTCTAAGATTACAAATTAAAGAATTAGCAGAAGAGGTGCGCTACAAATATTCTAAAAAAGGGCTTTCCGACATCTTTGATATTCTTTCAGAAGTTGCTTTTTTGATAAGAATGCCTCTTAAAACAACTGAGGTATCAGGCTTTAGCACCTATTTTGAACAGCGCTTTGTAGTTTTTTTAAACAGTAGTTTTACTTTGGGACATGAAAGGTTTTCAGGTGCCCATGAGTTATATCACTTTATTTATAATCCAGACATTTTAAAGAAGGAAAAACTTCTTTTAAATAATATACAATCTACAGAAGACGATAAGGCCAATATTTTTGCTGCCGAATTTTTAATGCCTGCAGACTATGTGAAAGAAGTTTTTTATAAGATTGTAAATGTTGAACCGGATAATGTTCTACCAAGACATGTGGTTAGAATGAATAATAATTTTAAAGTAAGTTATAAAGCAATGTTAAAAAGACTCGTTCAATTAAAATTATGTTCAGTGGATAAATATGAAGAACTTTGCGAAATTTGTTCCTTGGCAAATGCAGACAAACTTCAAGCTTTAACGCAAAAAGAAGGCTACGACATTAGTTTAATTACTCCGGCAAAAGAAGTATACATCCCGCAAGAATATATAGAATTCGTAAAAAGCAATTATGAGCACAAAAAGATCTCCTTCAATAATATGAAAAATTGTCTTGAGTTTTTAGGATTAACTGCGGAACAATTTGGTTATATAGGTGGAGTGCAGATGCGAAATTAAAGTTGTATAGTAAATGTAAAGCAAAATTGGTGCGAAGTTGAAATATATAATTGTTTTTGGAGTATTGTCATGTTATAATAATATATAATTTGCAGGAGGTGCAGAAGATGGCGCTTAGGTATAACAATTTATGGAAACTATTAATTGATAAGAATATGAAAAAGAAAGATTTGCAACGCCTTTCCGGTGTCAGCTCAGCAACTATTACAAAGCTTGGTAGA
>DUTO01000132.1 GCA_012842035.1 Clostridia bacterium
AAAGCAATATCTGACCACACTGTGGACATTTTCTATTCACAGGTTCATCCCAAGAAACAAAATCACACTGCGGATAATTACTACAGCCAAAAAACTTTCTCCCTTTTTTAGAACGCCGAGCTACAATTTGACCATCCTCACACTGGGGACAAGCAACACCAATATTAACAAGAAAGGACTTCGTATTACGACATTCTGGGAAACCGGGACACGCTAAAAACTTTCCATAACGCCCTCGCTTAATGACCATATTACGCCCGCATTTTTCACAAATTTCCTCAGTTTCTTCATCAGCAATTTCAATTTGCCCAATTTTTTGATCCGCAATTTTTAATTTTGCAGAAAAAGGTTCGAAAAACTGTCGTAAAACTTCTCTCCATTCAGTATTACCTTCTTCAATAGCATCTAACTTGTTTTCTAAATTAGCCGTAAATTCAACATCGATTACCTCTGTAAAATACTCTTTTAAAAGTCCCACAACCAAACTACCCAACTCTGTGGGGACATATTGTTTTTTCTCCTTAAAAACATACCCCCTGGAAACTATCGTATCCAGAACCGGTGCATAAGTACTGGGACGTCCTATGCCCTTTTCTTCTAAAGTTTTAATTAAAGTTGCTTCCGTATAACGAGGCGGAGGTTGCGTAAAATGCTGTTTAGGTAATAATTTCTCTAATTTTACCTTTTCTTTTTCCTGTAATTTGGGGAAATTTCTCTCAACTTCCTTTTCCTGGTTATCTTGCCCTTCAACATATATTTTAGTATAACCGGGGAAAACAACTACTGAGCCTGTTACTTTAAAAAGATAGTTGTCTACCTTTAAATCAACAGAAGTGATTTCCATTAGAGCAGGAGCAAATTGTGAAGCCAAAAAACGTTCCCAAATAAGCTTATAGAGTCTATATTGGTCTCTTTTAAGATAACCTTTTAACATTTCAGGCTGTCTCAAAACCGAAGTTGGTCTAATACATTCATGAGCATCTTGAGAACGCCCCTTACGTACATAAATTCGTGGTTTTTCTGGCAAATATTCTTGCCCAAAGTTTTTCTTTATATACTGCCTTGTTTCTCGTATTGCCTCCCCACTAATTCTAGTTGAATCTGTTCTCATATAAGTTATTAAACCTACTGAACCCTCTTTTTTACTCAACTCTATTCCTTCATAAAGCTGTTGAGCAATGGCCATCGTTTTTTTTGCTGTAAAATTTAATTTGCGATACGCTTCTTGTTGTAAACTACTTGTAATAAAGGGGGGAGCAGGATTCTTTTTCTGGTTTTTCTTTTTTACTTTTTCGACCAAGAAAGGCTTCTTCCCTATTTTCTGCACTATCTCCTGTACTTGTGCTTCATCTTTTAATTCGGCTTTCTTCCCACAGATTTTATTTAATTTTGCTTCAAAACATTGTTCATTTTTCTTTAATTTTGCGGTTAAAGTCCAATATTCTTCCGGTTTGAAATTCTTAATTTCTGTTTCTTTATCACAAATCAAACGAACAACAACTGATTGAACACGACCGGCACTAAGCCCTCTTTTAATTTTACGCCACAAAAGAGGGCTTAACTTATAACCGACTATCCTGTCTAATACTCTTCTTGCTTGTTGAGCATTAACTCTGTCTAAATCAATCTGACGAGGATTTTTAATTGCTTCCACAACTTTTGCCTTAGTTATTTCATTAAACTCAATACGACAATTTTTATCCTGGGGAATTTTTAATGCAGTTTGCAGATGCCAAGCAATAGCTTCTCCCTCACGGTCCGGGTCAGTAGCTAAGAATACTTCCTCGCTTTTTTGAGCTAATTTTCTCAAATCCTGCAATATTTCACCCTTACCACGTATCGTTATATATTTTACTTGAAAATCATTTTCAAGGTCAACACCAAATTGACTTTTAGGCAAATCACGAACATGCCCTAAAGAAGCTTTCACTACATACTTCTTCCCTAAATATTTACTAATAGTTTTAGCCTTTGCCGGAGATTCTACTACAACTAAAATCTTCCCCACTTAATATCACCTCAAAAAACTTATTATTCTCATACTCTTACATAATATTTTCCCGGAAGTTGCTTAATTAAACCCTTTAACTCCAATTCAAGCAAAACTCTTAATACTTCTTCTTGATTTTGGATATTTTTTTCTAAGATAAACTCTATATTTACCGGCTCCCAAGAAATTAAATTATAAACAGCTTTATCCTTTTCTCCTATTTCTTTAATGATCTCTTTTTGTTTATGAAATATAGTTGCCTGATATTCATATCCCAGTTCTTCTAAAATATCCTGCGGATAAATAACTAATTTAGCTCCATATTGAATCAGTCGTAAAGGACCAATACTATTAGGACTGGTCACAGGACCGGGTAAAGCAAAAACTTCCTTCCCCTGCTCTAGAGCTAAATCACAAGTAATTAAAGAACCACTACGTGCCCTTGCTTCCACAACAAAAACACCCTGACTTAAGCCACTAATAATTCTATTTCTAATCGGAAAATTATAACCGACCGGTTCTGTATCCAAAGGATATTCACTAATAACCAACCCTTTTTCAGAGATTTCCTGAAAAAGCTTTATATTTTCACGTGGATAAGGCCGATCAAGCCCTGAACCTAACACAGCAATTGTGCCACCATTTTTCTCCAAAGCACCGCGGTGGGCCGCCGCATCTATCCCGCGAGCCATCCCGCTAACGATCACCAAACCATTTTGACTCAATTCTCCAGCCATTAGACGTGCTTGCTTTAAACCATATGTTGTTGCCCGACGTGAACCAACAACAGCTAATGCATTTTGCTGTAATAAAGAAATGTCACCACAATAATAAAGAATACAGGGAACATCAGAAATTTGCAACAAAGAATCAGGATAATTTTCATCCAACCTGGTTAAAACATTAATTCCACTCCGATAATATTCCTCCTCTAACTCCTGGGGCACAATAGTCTTCTTCATTTGTAAAAACTGTCCACGATATTTTTTCGGGATTCCTATTTGTGGAGAAAAATCAAGGTTAAACCATGCTTCTTGAAAAGAACCATATCTTTCATATAGTTGCATAAAATAATTATTTAAATTTATTTTAAAAATTTTATGAAAAGCTAAAATATATTTTAAGTCACTATGCAAAGCTAAGACCTCTCCTTTCCTTTTCTCTTACCTTATAACCAAATATTGTCAATAATGCCTTGCAAAAAAGAGATCGTAAAAACTATCCCTTGGGTAAAAGCTCTCTTGATTCCCCCGGCTTTAATACTACACCGTTTAAACCTTTTTCCTGTAATCTTCTAACATATAAATACGGATCCTGCTTAATCAGAGGAAAAGTATCATAATGCATCGGAACCGTCACTTTAGCCTGCAACATTACTGCTGCCTCTAAAGCATCTTCCGGTCCCATGACGAAATTATCACCTATGGGTAGTAGGGCATAATCTAATTGATATCTCTCGCCAATAAGCTTTAGGTCACCAAAAAGCCCTGTATCTCCGGCATGGTAAATAGTCTTTCCTTGCATCTGAATTATAAAACCACAAGGAGCACCTGTATAAATAATCTTCTCAGCAGTAATAATCGCCGAACTATGCCAAGCAGGTGTTAATTTTATTTTACCAAAGGAAAATTCTCTTGCCCCACCAAGATGCATCGGGGCTACATCAACTCCTTGACAAGCACAATAATGAGCTAATTCATTAGGAGCAATAATCACGGCCCCTGTTCGTTGAGCAATCTCCACAGCATCCCCTAAATGGTCATCATGCCCATGAGTAACCAGAATATAGGTTGGATTTACTTCTTCCGGCTGAACATCGGCTAAAGGATTACCTTTTAAAAAAGGGTCAATAAGGAGATCCTCTATGCTATCAGTCAAACTAAAACAAGCATGTCCGTGATAAATTAATTTTAACATCAACATCACCCCATATCTTTATGCTCACATTATAATTGGAAAAACAAACCAAGTCAAATTTTATTACCTTTATTTAGCAATTAAGCAAAGAAGTAGTTGGTTAACCAACTACTTCTTTGCTTTCACACCTAAATTTACTTTTTATTGTTTAGAACTAATTCCTGCTTGTTGCCCTATTTGACTCAGGCTGGATGCTCCTTGACCCAACTGTTCTCTTGAAGCTTGGTACGTATCAGGTCCCATGGTAGCCACACCGGAAAGGGGAGCTTTGGTACCCATAGTCTGTCCCCCACCTGAAATTTGACCGGACATACCTCCGACCGAACCACCTTGCATTCCTGTTTGCCCCATCATACCCATACCGGTAGAACTTTGTCCTCCCATAAACTGCATTGAGTTTTGATAAGTGTCAGGACCCATTGTTGACAGATTAAAGAGTGCACCGGAACCCTGCTGAGATTGAGAAACACCCTGCATAGCAGAACCGGCCGAAACACCTTGTCCATACATAGGTGTTTGCGCATAACCGGAAGAAAAAGTTTGTTGCCGCAAGGATCCGGAAATATTTTGTAAGCCGCTCATGCTTTCCTGACACATTTGTTGTACTCTTTGTAACTGTTGAGCAACATACGATTCATCTTGCGCTAATTGCATTAGTTTTTGACGCGTGCTTTCTTCAGACTGACGCAATTGGCTGAGCATCTGATTTACATTACTAATTCTCTGTTGGACTTGTTGAATTTGATTATGAACCATAAATAAACCTCCTTAAATTATCTTCAAAACTAGCTTATACCCTCTAAATAACCACTATACATGGTATTTTTTGGTTTGAAGGTTTACTTATTAAATAAATCTGATTTTATAAATAAACGTAAAACACCAATAACCATAAAACCAATTACAGTTAAACTACACCAAGCATAAAAATTACAATATTGCGCTAAATATGCCCAAAAGTTTTCTGTTCCACTCAACCAAGTATAATGCCGCAAAAATGAATAAAGCTTTTTTTTATACTGAGCTAAAATAAAACATAAAATAAGCCCCCACGTGCAAATATCTAAAATTCTGATTTTAAGTGAAAAGTTGCCTAAAATAGAATCATACCATTTCCATAAACGTGTCGATATTAGCAACCCTATAATGCTAAATAATAATAAAACCATCTCCGTTTTTACTCCTTCTTCGGAAAATTGTTGACAGGGTGCCTCTTTTCTCCTATAATAAATAACGTAAGATACAGGGGTATAGCTCAATTGGTAGAGTAGCGGACTCCAAATCCGTTGGTTGCGGGTTCGATCCCTGCCACCCCTGCCAATGTAGCCCTTGGGGGACAAGGGTT
>DUTO01000009.1 GCA_012842035.1 Clostridia bacterium
CCTGCTCTGTAGTTTACTATATATGCAATTATTCTTAAAGGTGTTACAAAGAAGCTAGGCATTGCTTTCTCAGCTTGTCCTTATTGCGAAGTCAGTTATTTATTTGCAATATTTTTTCACAACTTCGATAATCTTTTCAATCGCTTCAGGTTTCCCTGCTTGTTTACTTTTTTGCGCCATTTCTTTCCTGCGCACATCATCGAAAAGTACCTTTTCTACCTTTTCTAATAATACTTCCCCCGTTAATTCCTGATCTAAAATCATCTCCGCCGCTCCCTGTTCTACTAAAGCCCGAGCATTATGTTCTTGATGACTTTCAGCAGCATAAGGATAAGGAACTAAAATCCCGGGAATGCCTTTAGCCGTCATTTCAGCAAGAAAAGCAGCTCCACTTCGCCCTATACATAAATCTGTACAAGCTAAAGCATATTCCATTTCCTGCAAATATGGTGTTATGATAACATTCCCATTATTAGCCATATCTATACCCCGCTGCTGTAACTTCTGCTGAAATTCTGCATATCCTGTTTCTCCCGTAAGATGAATTATTTGCACTCGCTCATCATTATAATATTGTCCACAAACAAAAAGCATAGCCTGATTTATACTTTGTGCTCCTCTTGAGCCACCTATACCTAATAAAGTAAGTTTATCAGGAGAAAAATCAAAAAAAGAAAGTCCCTCTGCTCTTTCCACCTCTAGAATAGCCGGTCTAATCGGCAAACCGGTCACCGTAATTTTCTTTTGTCTTTGAACAGAAAAGTATTTTTGGGCTTCCGGAAAAGTTAAAAGTATTTCCTCAACCCCACCTGATAACAACCTATTCGTTAAACCGGGAAGGGCATTTTGTTCATGTAATAAAGTCGTGATACCTAAACATGAAGCCGCCCCTACTACAGGCAAACAGACATAACCACCGGTACCAATAACTAATTGTGGTGAAAAATCACGAATTATTTTACGAGCGGCAAAAAAAGCTTTACTCGCTTTCCAACCTGCCTTAAAGGCTTGTAAAGAAAATTTCCTTTGCCAACCTTCTACCTCAAGTGTAACTAACGGGAACCCTACTTCAGGAATAATTTTATTTTCTAAACCATTTTTCGTACCTACATATAAAATTTCGCACCGAGCCCATTCTTTTTGTAGAGCTTGACCTATAGCTATCGCGGGATAAATATGACCTCCCGTACCACCACCTGTCAAAATTACGCGCATTACCTTCCACCTCAATCACTTTTATCCCCGCCTAAATTATATCATGGATTAGAACAATAGCGGGAAATATTTAAAAGAATCCCTACTCCACTCATCGAAAAAAGTAAAGAGGAGCCACCATAACTAATAAACGGTAACCCGATTCCCGTTATCGGTAAAAGCCCGGTAACTACCCCCATGTTAATAAAAGCTTGCAAAACAATCGTGGTCGTAATTCCTACTGCCAAAAAACTACCAAAAAGATCCGGACACGTAAGGGCGAGCCGATAACCGCGCCAAGCAAAAAGACAAAAAAGCAAGACAACTAAAAACGCTCCTATAAAACCTAACTCTTCCCCTAAAATGGCATAAATAAAGTCAGTATTTTGTTCCGGCAAATAATCTAACTTTTGTCTGCTATTTCCTAGTCCCATACCAAAAAGCCCCCCTGAACCTAAAGCATAAAGAGAATTAATTAACTGGTATCCTTCTTTAGATGCATGTGACCAGGGATCAAGGAAACCAATAATACGATTGATGCGATTAAGGTCTGCTAAAATAAGCGCTCCCACTACCGCCAGTCCCGAAAAAGCAAGCACAAAAAAATGCCTCAAACGCAATCCGGCCACAATTAAAAGCACACAAGCAGTTCCAGCAATAACCAAAGTAGTTCCTAAATCAGGTTCCAGCATAATTAAGCCACCCACCAGCCCTAAAAGTAAAAGATAGGGACCGATACCTGTAAAAAAATGTTTTATACGTGCCCCTATTTCAGACAACTTTTTCGCTAAAAAAAGAACCAAACTTAATTTCATAATTTCTGAAGGTTGGATATTAATAAAACCCAACTTTATCCAGCGTCGCGACCCTTGTACCGGTTCATAAAACAGAACAACGATTAATAAAATAAAAGCCACAGCAAAAATAAAATTAATATAAGGTTTAAGGCGAAAATAGTCAATTTTCATCATGACCAGCATAGCCACAAAACTAAGTGCTGCCCACATTAACTGTTTACGCAAATAAAAATAAGGGTCATTTTCTAAAGTATCATAATAACTGGCACTGAAAACCATAACAATACCGATCACTAATAAAAGCATTGTCGTAAAAAAGATCCACAAATCAGGTTCCCCTTTTTTTAAACGCATCTGTTCACCCCCCCCTCTCTAACTACGGTTTTACTTAAACCTTAATTTTTTTCTTGTGCTAAACGATGAACTAACTCTTTGAAAACTTGGCCTCTTTGCTCAAAATTGGCAAACAAATCAAAACTAGCACAAGCAGGTGATAACAGAACTATCTCCCCCTCTTTAGCGAGATGACTAGCCTTTTTAACGGCCTCCACAAAACTGGAAACATAGTGAATATGAGTATAACCTACTTTTTTAACAGCCTCGGCAATTTCCGGGGCAGCCTGCCCTACTAAAACAAGTTCTTTTACCCTTTCTTTGATTTTGAGGGCGAAAGGCAAAAAGTCACTACCTTTACTCTTTCCTCCTGCAATTAATACTATGGGTCGGTCATAGGCTTCTAAAGCTTTAATCGCCGCATCAGGATTCGTTCCTTTCGAGTCATTAATATAGGTAACTCCATGATAGGTCAAAACCGGCTCTAAACGATGCTCTACTCCTAAAAATGTACGCAAACTATAAGCAATACTTTCTGCCTCAACCCCCATTACCCAACCCGCAGCAGCTGCAGCCAAAGCATTTTCTAAATTATGACTCCCCTTAATCCGCAATTCCTCTGTAGATAAAAGACGGGTAATTTTTTCTTTTTTCTTAACTGCTAGCCAGCCATCGCTAACACAAAAACCCTCTTCTAAGATATGTTGACGACTAAAAAATAGAACTTTCCCCTTGGCTTGTGTCGCCATTTTTCTCGTTTCTAGATCATCAGCATTTAAAATTAACCAATCATTTTCCTGCTGCTGTAGAAAAATTTTTTGCTTAGCTTGACAATAACCGACAAAAGTATTATGACGATCGAGATGGTCCGGTGTTAGATTTAAAATTAAAGCTACCTTTGGTCGAAATGCTTCTGTCGTTGCCAACTGAAAACTGGAAACCTCTAAAACAACAATATCCTCGGCACTTATTTCTTCGACCTTACTAATTAATGGTTCTCCTATATTTCCTCTAACAAAAACTTTTCGTCCACTATCAGCAAAAATTTTCCCAATTAAAGTCGTTGTAGTCGTCTTGCCATTAGTCCCCGTGACCGCAACAAGAGGTGCCCGAGCAAAACGTGCCGCCAACTCTATTTCGCTCCACACAGGAATACCACTTTTTTTAGCTTCTAGCAAAGGAGGAATAGAAAAAGGAACACCGGGACTGACAATTATAAAATCAGGATTAATTTCATTAAGCTCAGGGTGTTGTCCCAATATTAACCGAATACCTCCTTTTTCTAAAAACTCTAGCTCCTGTGCTCCTAAATCTTGCCTTTTTTTCAAGTCATTTAAAAAAACATGTCCCCCATTTTTAAGTAAAAATTTTGCTACAGCTTGCCCACTACGAGCAGCACCTATAATTAAAAATCTTTTTCCTTGAATCTTCACGTGGTCTATACCTCTTTTCTTTATAAAATAAGCATAACTGCCCCCAGGGCTAATAAAGCCGCCACTGCCCAAAAAGTAAAAACAACCTGTTGCTCACTCCAACCTTTTAATTCAAAATGATGATGCAAAGGAGCCATTAAAAAAAGCCGCTGTCCACCTGTAATTTTAAAATAAAGTACTTGTAAAATAACAGAAAGCGCTTCAACTACATATATTCCTCCTAAAACAAGCAACAAAACTTCTGTCTTCGTTAAAATAGCTAAGGCGCCTACAGCACCACCTAAAGCTAAGGACCCTGTATCGCCCATAAAAATTCGAGCCGGATGCTGATTAAAAAAGAGAAAACCAAGACAACTTCCTAATAAAGCAGCACTAAAAACACTAACCTCCGGCAAACCCCAAGCTTTACTAATTAAAAGATAACCTAACGCTGTAAAAGCAGTAACTCCCGCAGCCAAACCATCCAACCCATCTGTTAAGTTTACAGCATTAACCGTACCTACTAAAACAAAAAGAGCAAAGCAAGGATAAAACCAACCTAAATTTAAATAAACAGATGTACCCGGCACTAATATTTCTGTACCTCTTTCTAAATGAACTAAAGCCATATAAATAAAAACACTTGCGATAATTATTTGCCCTATAATTTTTTGACCGGCCTTTAAACCTAAGGGACGCTTCATAATTATCTTAATAAAATCGTCACAAAAACCAATTAAGCCAAAACCTAAAGTCGTTAAAAAAAGAATTTGTAAACGAAGACTATATTCTCCGACTAAAAGCAAACTGACCAATAAACTAAGAAAAAACATGAGGCCACCCATAGTCGGTGTCCCAGCCTTTTGTAAATGTGCTCTGGGTCCATCAGTACGAACGTGTTGCCCAAATTTTAATTTACGTAAAAAGGGAATTAAAAAGGGCCCACTCAACAAACAAACAATTACAGCAGAAAAAAGAGCAATAAAAACATTCGGCAAAGGTATAACCTCCTCTATCTCAACCCGCAACTAAACCTGCGACAATTTCTTCCATTTTTACTCCGCGGGAACCTTTTACTAAAATAACATCTCCCGGCTGTTTAATTTTTTGTAGATAACTTAAAGCTTGCACATTATTTTGACAGGAATATACTCTTGCGGCACTCATTCCCGCCTCGCGAGCACCTTGCGCAATAATTTCTCCTAATTTACCTACTGTAATAAGATATGCTAATCCTTTTTCTTTGACTTGCCTACCTACCAAAAGATGTCCTGCTTCTGTATAATCACCCAGCTCGTACATATCACCTAAAACGCCAATAGCCCGCTTACCCTGCGAGGCCTGCTCTAAAACTTCTAAAGCCGAAAGCATCGAATCAGGATTAGCATTATAAGTATCATTAATAACTTGTACCTTTCCACTCGCTGTGTGCCTAAATTCCAGGCGCATCCGCGGGAGCTCTACTTTCGCTAAACCTGTTTTCATCTCTAAACCGGAAAGCCCTAAATGCGTACCTATAGTTGCGGCGGCTAATGCATTAAAAACATTATGCCGCCCGGGAAGAGGAAGCTTAATTTTGCTTATTTTTTTTCTACGATAAAAAAGATTAAAACTAAGACCTTGTTCTCCCTGCACACAAATTTCTTGGGCAGAAAGGTCGGCCCGACTATTTAAACCAAACCAAAGTACAGGACAACGAATATTAGCAAGCCAAGGATGAAGCATCTTTTTGGCCGCATAAGGCAAAACAAGACCACCCTGAGCCGGAAGATGAGAAATAAGCTCAGCTTTAGCTTGCGCAATTTTTTCCGGTGACCCTAAAAGCTCTGCATGAGTATGTCCAATATTGGTAATCACTCCAGGAGAAATTGATTTTCTGTGTCG
>DUTO01000133.1 GCA_012842035.1 Clostridia bacterium
GGGGCCGTAACCATAGCCAGGTCCATATCCATAACCGGGACCGGGGCAAACAGGGTCACAACTGGGATTATAACTTTCTTGAGGTTGAGAATAATCAAACATAGTTTTGTTCCTCCTTGTTTTAAAAATAAGGATTGTTGTACTTGCTGTATTTTATGAAGAATGTCCCCTAGAGGTGACAATATTGATGAAGATAATTTAAAGGACCTCTAAAGAGGCCCTTTGGAAAAGAGATAGTTTAATAGCATCTACCCAAAAATCCCGGGAACAGTAAAAGGAGCAAAATAACTAGAAACAAGATCGGGAATCCACCAAAACCAAAACCGGGACCACAACCGGGACCAAAACCATAACCCCCACCGGGCTTTGCAATTTCTGCCATAATAAATCCTCCTTTATTTTCTTGATTTGAGTGTGAGACACTCTTTGCTGTATTGTATGAAACATGATTATAATTTGTGCTTTTTTTTAAGGCACACAGTTTGCCTTTTGTTCATATATTAGGCTAGGGAAAGAAAGTTTCATTCTGCTAAGAAGAGAAAGGAAGGAAGAAAATGCAAGAGAATTATATTCCCTTACATAGGTTGCCGATAGGTTGTACAGGGAGAGTCAGAGATTTAAGAGCTAAAGATAATATGCGAAGAAGAATGCTTGATTTAGGTTTAATCAGTGATACTGTGGTAGAAGCTCTGTGTCAAAGTCCGTCCGGAGATCCGAGTGCTTATCAAATTCGCGGAGCGGTAATTGCCTTGCGTTCAGAGGAAGCATCGCAGATTTTAGTAGAAATGGTCTAAATAGGCGAAAAGGAGGTCATTTCATTGGGCTTAACATATCAATCAACAGGTTTGGCTACTTGCCAAGAGGCGGAGTTTGGTTTAGTCAAAGATGAACATGATTTAGTGGTTGCTTTAGCCGGGAATCCCAATACGGGCAAAAGTACTGTTTTTAACAGTCTTACCGGTTTAAAACAGCATACGGGAAATTGGCCGGGAAAAACGGTGATGAATGCCCGAGGTTATTATGAGGACCAAGGGCGAAAGTTTATTTTAGTTGATTTACCCGGTACCTATTCACTTCTAGCTAATTCGGTGGAAGAAGAAGTGGCTAGGGATTTTCTTTGTTTTGGTAAACCTTGGGTGACGGTAGTTGTTGTTGATCCTACTTGTTTAGAAAGAAATTTGAATCTTGTTTTGCAAATCTTGGAGATTACACCTCGGGTTGTTGTTTGTGTTAATTTAATGGATGAAGCCAAAAGAAAAGGGATAAAGGTTGATTTACCTAAACTCTCCACTTTGTTAGGTGTACCTGTGGTGGGGACAAATGCCCGAGATGGGGAAGGGTTAGAAAAATTAAAAATGGTAATTAGCCAAGTTGCGGAAGAAGAATTAAATTGTAGTCCTATATCTGTTCGCTATCCTGAATCAATAGAGAAAGGCATAGAGCTGTTGCAACCGGTGATAGAGAAGATTAATGTGGGGCAGCTTAGTTCACGTTGGGTCGCCTTGCGTCTATTGGAAAACAATGAAAAAATCAGGACCTCTCTCGACTCATTTTTAGGAATAAATTTAGCTGAGTGTCCTGATTTGGAAAATGTTCTCGCTGTTGTCAATACGTTTTTTCAGGAACAAAAAATTACGGTTGAAGAGGTTAAGGACAGTATTGTGGCCAGTTTAGTGAAGAC
>DUTO01000256.1 GCA_012842035.1 Clostridia bacterium
GACGTGGCTGGGAAGCTTCTGGCAGCTTTTTTCTCCATCATGGCCTTTGTCATCAGTGGCTCAGAACATATAGTTGCCAATATGTATTACATTCCCGCCGGGATATTTGCCAAGAGCAACAGCCTATTTGTGGAAGCGGCAGGGGTAGATCTGGCTCAGCTCGGCAACCTGACTTGGCGAGGTTTTATGATCAATAATGCCATACCAGTAACTTTGGGCAATGTGATAGGCGGCGCTATCATTGGGGCCATGTATTATGGGATATACCGTAGACAAATCTAGTACTTTCCATGACCTAAATGCAACCCCCTCTGGCGAGAGATATGTGGACTTCACACACGGAGATGACTCGAAGGCACGTTCCAAGCGTAAGAGAGAGCGGCCTTCTTTGGGTGTTATTACGCCCTTTGGCAGTTGGTTCCTCGGATCAATAGGGAGCGCAGTTAGGTTATTGGAGAGCTAGAAAACCTAGTGAGAGAAGCTTCATAGGTTGATCATCTGGGAGTGATGGTGTTGTATCAAGTCACGCAAGGCCAAAGAGATGATGAAGCCTACAAAGGTATGATGAATACCTTGATGGCGAGGGTATTCGGCTTCACCTTTGAGAAATGGTACGCTCTAAACAAGTGGGATGAAAGGTATGAATGCTACTCCATCATTGACAGCGGCCGCATTCTTTCCAACGTATCGCTCACCAAGATGACACTTCTTGTTGGGGGAAAGCCTATAAAGGCCATACAGTTGGGAGCCATAGCTACACTACCGGGCTACCGCGGCCAAGGCCTCTCACGACGGATCATGGAGTATGTATTGGCCAAGTACCAGGAAACACCAGCGTTTCTATTTGCCAATAGAAGCGTTTTGGATTTCTATCCGAAGTTTGGGTTCAAACTAGTTGGAGAAGTGCAGCCCTATTTGAAGCTAGAACATCCCCTCCGGGGCGGCTATTGCGCTAACCTCTCGCTAGATAGCCCAACCCTCTCCCGTCTGGTCGAGGAACGCTCTCGATTCTCAAATATCGTCGATGTCATCGATGCGGATTCAATCAATTGGTTTCATATAGTCATGGAGTTTGAGGACGACATCTATTATCTACCCCACTTAGATACGGCAATTATCGCCGTCCAAGAAGAATCCACCCTCTATGTCTATGATGTAATCAGCACTAGGAACGTGCGCTGGGAAGACATCTATCGATGCCTTCCCTTCATAGGTTGCGATATCGTTGAGTTTGCCTTCATGCCCGATGCCTTGGGGTGCGACTATAACACCTGCCCAGATGGCCAGGGCAATGGGCATCTATTCTCCAGGGGCCTTGAATTCAGTGCAGATACGAGGTTTCCTTATATGGCCACAACGTGAGCAGCGTTCAAATGCCTAGCGTCACTGGCATCCTAGCTGATCCCAGAGAAAGGCGAACATATCAGCTGCAGTGTCGATGAGCTTGGTTGTCGGTTTGCCGGCCCCATGACCGGCCTTGTCCTCAACGTAGAGATATATGGGATTGCTGCCACCTGCTGCTGCCTGCAAGGTGGCGGCGAACTTCTTGGAGTGCATAGGTACGACCCGATCGTCTGACTCGGCTGTGAGAATCAACACTGGTGGGTAGACGGTACCGAACCGGATATTGTGCAAGGGCGAATAGGCATATAGGAAGCGGAAGTGCTCTGCTGAGGCCTCGGCATTGCCGTATTCGCCAATCCAATAGCGCCCGGCGGTGAACCGATGATAGCGGAGCATGTCAATGACGGGAACCACCGAGACAACGGCACCGTAAAGGTCTGGGCGCTGTACCATACAAGCTGCCGTCAAGAGGCCACCGTTGCTTCTACCCATGATGGCCAGTTTCTGCGTATTGGTATAATTGCTCGCAATGAGCCACTCAGCGGCACTGATAAAATCATCGAATACGTTTTGCTTGTTCTCCAACATGCCCTTTCGGTGCCAGCTCTCACCGTATTCATTGCCTCCCCGCAAGCATGCCACGGCATAGATGCCACCGGCTTCCAGCCAGATGAGATTGCTTACATCAAATACCGGCGTCATGCTGATGCCAAACCCGCCGTAGCCATAGA
>DUTO01000134.1 GCA_012842035.1 Clostridia bacterium
CCTTTAAATGTTATTATACCACATTATTCTACTTTTTTCCTGCTTTAACATTGTTTGTTATATTTTTATTACTTTTTACACAAAAAAAGATTATCTCATCAACTTTTTGGACAAGACAATCTCTTCTCCTATTTTAAAAATATATATTTCACTTATTGTTCTAGGGGATAGCGCAAAATATACTCATCCGCCTCAACTTGATAAATCTTTTCCACATCCTCATTAAGCAACATCTTTAAATCACCCTGGTAACGAAAACGAACTGCAATACCACAACTTGAACTTAATTTTCTAGGTATGGGTTGTAATTTACAATGAATACGCTGAGAAGTAAGAAAACGTTGATACTTAATCGCTCCCGATTGCGTAAAAAAAAGCACAAGATATTCCATAATTTATCGCCTCACCTTAAATTTCTTTAAATCCTCTGTATTAAAATATGCTACAAAAAAGAGAATGACCAAACTAATTATTACTGCAATTTTACCACTAAGGGTAGGCCCTGCTACACTAGACGCAACCTCAAAATAATGAGCAAAAACTGTCCCGGCTAACATCCCTAAAAAAGTAACTAAAGCATCAAACTTGCCTTCACCTAAAAGAACCAATTGTCTTAAAGGACATCCGCCTAAAAAAAGCGAACTCCACCCGATTAAAACCATTGCTAAAAAATTCCAAAAACTAGCTGTATGAGCTAACGGTTGCTCGACAAAACCTAATTTATATGTACCGGCATTAAGATTAGTTAATGTAGTAAAAGCAATAAGGGAAAGGAAACCTAAAAAAAGGTAGCTATCCCGGCATAAAAATAAATTACGAATTCCACCCACTAAACAAAGTCTTGTCCTTTGAGCCAGAAGTCCGAGCACTATTCCTACAAAAAGGGAAAACCACATTATCGGTTGGAGAAAATTAAATTCTTGCTGCTGAAAAGAAATAAATAAGGGACGCCCTAAAAAGAAAAATAATAAACTAGTCATTACTAAAAAATATAAAACACTTTTAAACTTTAACCAATGCTCATCTCGCTTTAAACTAAAACCTTTCTTTAAAAAGAAAAGCCCGATCATAATGCCGCTAACTAAACCTGCCAGCCCCCAAAGAGCATTAAGGTCACCGCTCCCCAATCTTAAAGCCATCCGTAAAGGACACCCCAAAAACATAAGAATACCAATCATCACTAAAAAACCCAACATGAAACGAAGTAAAGGGGCAGAGCCTTCCCGAGTCCTAAATTCGCGACGATAAAAAGCCATTAAAAAAGCGCCTAAAATTATCCCGCTTATTTCTAATTGAAAATACTGGACGGAAGTAGCCTTATATAAACCTAAAATACCGGCAAATTGATCCATAAAACATGCAAGACAAAATTCCGTCTGCCAGAGCTCCTCCAGTTGCCTTAATAAAACGGCTAAGAATCCGATCACCGCTCCGCTCAAGACAATCCCTCTTTTGCTATCGAAAAAGCCCTTCTTCACCTTGCCTTCGCCTCACTTTCCCCCTGCACAGTGAAAATGTTGTCCTCAGCTAAAATTTATTTTCATTGTAGATTATCTTTTTATGTCCACCTACGATATTATGAATATAATAGGAGTAACAATATTAAGGACGTGATTACTACATGAAAGATATCTATTTCGATAATGCAGCCACTTCTTTTCCTAAACCTCAAGAAGTAGCTGAACAAATGCAGCATTTTCTTGTGAATATCGGTACAAATATTAACAGAGGACTATATGATAGTTCTTTTTCTGCCGCCCATACAGTAATGGAAACAAGAGAACTCTTAGGTACTCTCTTTCATTATCCTCATCCTCAGAATATTATTTTTACCAAAAATATTACGGAAAGTTTAAATATTATTATTAAAGGACTTCTCCGCCCGGGAGACCATGTCCTTGTTTCGCCCCTTGAACATAATGCCGTCATGA
>DUTO01000135.1 GCA_012842035.1 Clostridia bacterium
TATGAAGATGCTACTAAAACAGTAAGAGTAAAATATCAAAATAAAGAATTGATTTTCTACATCGATTCTAAATTGGTAAAAGTAGATAATGAATGGAAAGTGATTGATATTCCTGCTACTTTAATCAATAATCGGGTCATGATTCCGGCTCGTTTCGTCAGTGAATCTTTCGGGGCGGCAGTAGTCTGGGAAGAAAATACCCGTGAAGTAATTATTACCAAGTAACCACGCAATGTTTCCCTAATGCTTGAGCCAAAAAGACCCTCGCCATGAGGCAAGGGTTCTTTTTGTGATGTGTTTTATGTTATAATAAAAAAGAATTATGTTTCAGGTGGTGACTTATGAAAAAGCGTGCCGCAAAAAAGACAAGTAGTGAAAATAAAATAAGTTTTCAGGTTATCAAGTATCTTTTTCTTCTTTTGCTTTTTCTGGCTCCTTTAAAGCAGGGGATGTTTTTTGAAGCCCAGTTTTGGCCTATAGCCATTATTATGGCTTTGCTCTTTTTTTATGTTATATACAAAAAGGGGTTAGAGGTAAAATTTGGTATCCCTGAGTTTCTACTGCTTCTTTTAGCTGGCAGCTATTTTCTTAGCTTTCTCGGCGCTGCTTCACCACATCAAGCTTATGTCGGCTTTTTAAAATATATCTTTTATTTTGTCGCTTGTTTTCTTACGGCTCAGCTTTGGGAGGAGGCAGAACAAGGCAAGAAAGCAGTTTTACTGACGATAATTGGGACCATTACGGTAGGTACAATTATGACTTTTTTGGCTCAAGCTCAACTTCTCGAGGAGACAAACCTGATTATCGGGAGGCGTTTTAGTTCCACTTTCCATTATGCCAATACTTATGCGGCTGTTTTAGCTGCTTCTATTCCCCTTACTGCTTATTTATCTTTAGCCAGTACGAAAAAGTGGGTGAAAGCCTTACTTCTCTCCGCGTGGTTTCTCAATACAGTGGCTTTTTATGCTGCTTTATCCAGAGGAGCATTGTTAGTTTATCTGCCCGCACTTCTTTGTTTGTTATTTTTCTTAGAAAAAGGACAGCGCGGCTTAACTTTTGGTAATCTTCTTTTAATTAATGCTCTTGCTCTAGCCAGTGCTAATTTTATCTTGCCCAGTCAGGATATAAAAACTATTTATATTTTACTCGGCGGTTTAGTTCTCGTGCTTTTTTTCAATCTCTTAGTAGAAACAAAGGCTTTGCGGATTCCTTTTTTTGTGATGTTAATTATTGCTTTGCTTTTAGCAGGCGGCGTTATTGCCGTAGAGCATTTTCCGGAGAAAGCTTCTTTGGCTCAATTAAAGAGATTGACGAGCATAACTTTGGAAAGAGGAGGAGCGGGTTCGCGACTCTACTTTTATGAAGATGCTGTTAAGCTTTTTCAAGAACATTGGCTCCTTGGTACCGGTGCCGGTGGTTGGGGTGCTTTATATAAAACTAGGCAAGGTCATCTTTATGATAGTACGGAAGTACATAGTAGTGTTTTGCAAATTATGGTGGAAAGCGGTATCATAGGTGTAGCTTTATTCTTAGGCATATTTGGCTTTCTCCTGGGGCAACAAATTTGGCGTAGCAGGAAGCAAAAAAGTACTGCTTTAGCGAGAGTAGTCCTTTTAGCCGTCTTTGTGCTTTTCTTTCATTCTTTGATTGACTTTGACCTTACTGTGACGGCAGTACCGCTATATCTTTTTGTCTTAGTTGGTTTATTAGGGAGTGAATATAGTTTAAAGCTTCGTTATAGTAAACCTTTGCGGATTATTTCTTTAGTTTTATCCGCTGTTTTATTCTTTTCCGCTGCCAGTATGGGGCTGGCTCATCTTGCTTCTCGACAGGCTTTAGCAAAAATCAGAACAGAAAAGTCTGTTCAGGTCGCCGTAATCTCTCAATATGAGCGTGACTTGGCGACAGCGCAAAAATTAGCTCCCTTAAATCCCGTTTACCCTTCTTATTTAGGTCAGATTAAAGTAATGAAGGGCTTACATCAAAAATCAGCGGAGGAAATCGAGAAAGGTTTACAGATTTTAGAGCGAGCTATTAAACTGGAACCGTATCAATATGAAGCTTATTTAACGAAAGGTTCCACTTTAGTTCAGTTACAAAGGAGAGCTGAAGCTGTTCCCTATTTCGAAAAAGTAATTACTTTAATGCCCATGCAACATACCGGCTATGAGTTTGCCATTGAAAATTATGTACAATTAGCTATAGAAACTGGGAAGAAAGATTATCTTGACCTAGCCCGTCAAGTGTACTTACGGGTCGAGAAACAAATGCAAAAAGTGGAACCGGAGCGGTTACCTTATTGGCAACATGAAAAATTAAACGAATCAGCGTATACTAATTTTCATGCCGGGGTGGCGGCATGTTTAGCGGGAGAATATACCCAAGGTATCGAACATTTTACTCTGGCTTTAAAAAGAGCGACCGGTACTTTTCGTGAAAAAACTAATGCTTGGTTAGCTGTAGCTCAAGAAAAGGAAGGGCTGCCGGTAACTGTTAAGGCAGATACACAGAAGATAGCCGAAATAGAGAGCATAATTCAAGATTTTATGATAAAATCAAAAGAGAAATAAAGAAAGATAACCTAGGTAGAGGGGTAGGGGTATAGATGGAAGA
>DUTO01000136.1 GCA_012842035.1 Clostridia bacterium
ATTTGCGTAAATTTTTTCGTAAAAAAGGGTGGAAGGTGTTTTTTGTTTTACTTGCGTTTTGCGCTGTCTTTTTTATAACATATACATTAAATGATTTATATATTAAGCAAAATGTGCAAACAGTTCGTGTGGCTACAGTGACTAAAAAAATACCGCCTTATACTTTGGTAACGAAAGAACAGGTTACGATGTTGCCTCTACCGGTATCAGTAGTACCGGAAGATGCTGTTCTTAATGTAGAAGAGTTTTTTCAAGGGCAGAAATATTATACTAATGAATTAGGATTGGGAGCAGGAGATTTATTAAGAAGAGAGAAGTTATCAGCAGATAATACTTCTCCACTTGGTAAATTGACCAGGCTTTCTGATGACCAAACGATGCTTGTGGCGATCAACACTAATCTTGTCCAAAGTTGTGCTAATCTTGTCGTGCCGGGGACTTTAGTTCATGCTATTGTTTATATTAAAGCTAAAGGGATGGGAGAAGAAGATGTGGTGATTAGTTTTGCGGAAGACCCGGGTTTAGCTAATCTTCTTGTGGTCGATAAAAAGAATGCAAACTCTGCTGTGGTGGAAGAAGAGGGGCGTGAGGCGATACCGGCAGTTGTTGTTTTTAAGTTGCATCAAAATCAGCAAAATGTAGCCAAAGCTTTGGTGAAATATAATGAAACGGGGACTGTTTATTTATTACCAGTAGGTTTTCAAGGTGACGTTTTTCTGGGCCTTGCAGCTCAAAAATAAAGGAGCGAAAAAATTGAAGAAAAAAGTTGTTAGCTTAATCCTGGTTTTAGCGTTATGTCTTTTTACAAATAATGTTGTAGCTGTGGAAGGGCATTGGGCGGCAGGAGATTTATATATTTTAAAAGAAATATATAAATTTGAGGTGATCGGAAATTTAGATGAACCTGCCGATAAAGCTTTACAGGAGGAGGTTTTTAAATTAATTGGGCTGAAAAAAAGACCGCGGCATGAAATGTTGCGGTTTAGAATATTTTATTATATGGTGGAGTCATTACCAATTGAGAAATTGGGGGATGAAGAATGTAATGAAATGCTACAGGACTTCGCAGATTTTTGTGATTACTGCAAAAAAAATAATAGGACTTTAGGCATGGCAAAAAAAATTGGGCTTTTGCGAGGACGAAAGACAGTAGAGGGATTAGTTATGGCTATTGATAAGCCTGTAACTAAGGCTGAGTTGGGTGTATTAGCGGTTCGTTATTTAAAGGTTAAGGAAACATTAAAATAAATGCAGGAATAATAGGGGAGTCAGAAGTGAAAAAAACTGTCTTAATAACAGGTTCTTCGCGAGGAATCGGGCGGGCAATGGCTCAAGTTTTTGCTTGGAATGACTATAATGTAGTGATTAATTATGTACAAGCGGAACGGGAGGCACGGGAGCTAGAGCAGAAACTTATTAAACAAGGCTGTAATGTTTTTGTCTGTAGAGCAGATGTAACAAAAAAAGAACAAGTCACAGCAATGATTGCCACCGGTGAAAAATTATTTGGTTCCATTGATTTGTTGATTAATAATGCCGGGATATCTCAGTTTAAGCTGTTTACGGAAGTTAGTGAAGCAGAGTGGGAGATGATGCTTAATACTCATTTAAAAGGAATGTTTAATTGTTGTCAGGCTGTTTTACCGCAAATGATTCGGCGAAAAAAAGGGAAAATAATTAATATTTCATCTATTTGGGGATTGATAGGTGCTTCCTG
Organism: Clostridia bacterium; assembly: GCA_012842035.1. Taxonomy (GTDB): domain Bacteria; phylum Bacillota; class Peptococcia; order DRI-13; family DTU073; genus DUTS01. Next base: position 1,718 of record DUTO01000136.1, read on the forward strand.
TGAAGTCCCTTATTCTACGGCGAAAGCAGGAATGATCGGGTTTACAAAAGCCTTAGCTAAAGAAGTAGGTCCTTCAGGGATTCGGGTCAATTGTATTGCTCCCGGGATTGTGAAAACGGAGATGAATGAAGGGCTTACAGAAAGTGAAAAGAAACAATTAAGAGAGGAGACTCCTTTGCTTAGATTCGGCAGGCCGGAAGAAATTGCTCATTTAGCTCTCTATCTTGCTTCTCCGGAGGCCGATTTTATCACTGGACAAGTGATTAGCCCTAATGGGGGTTTTGTAATTTAAAAATGCGGTAGCTGACAAATGAGTTATAATTTGATAAGCTAAGCATAGAGGACAGATAATGTTTGAATGCGTGGGGTGATCTATTGAAATCTTTTGTTCCTGAAATTCATGGCAGATTGCGTAAACGTATGGTTAGAGTGCCGGAAGTTATTAATTCTGTGGGTGGAATAAGAATTTTTGGTAGATTAATAAAATCCTTATTATTTAGTACTGATGTAGCTATTATAAAAAATTGTAATGCTGATGCGGTGATTGCTGTTTATCCTTTTACTCCTCAACCGATTATTACGCAATCAATTATTAATGCTTCAGGTGTTCCTGTTTTTTGTGGGGTGGGTGGAGGCACTACTACAGGGGATCGTGTGGTAAATTTGGCTGTACATGCCGAACATCAAGGAGCGATGGGTGTGGTGGTAAATGCTCCGACTAAAAATGAGATAATTAAAGAATTATACGAAAAAATTGATATACCGATAATTGTTACTGTTGTTTCTGAAAATGAGGACTTTGAAGAACGTTTAAAAGCCGGAGCTACTATTTTAAATGTATCCGGAGCGGCTAAAACACCTTTAATAGTTAAACAGATACGTAATAATCATCCGGAAATGCCGATTATTGCTACGGGTGGTCCTAATGAAGAAACGATTAAGTTAACAATTGAAGCAGGTGCAAATGCCATAACTTATACACCACCTACTTCTGCAGAAATATTTAAAGAAATAATGCAAGACTACCGGCATCGATTACATTAAAAAAAAGAGAAATATTAATAACTATTTTACTTGTTTACATTAAAGAAAAGCATCTTGTTTTTACTTTTTTTCTCAAAATTATGATATAATAGAATTAAGTAAAAGATTTATAATTAAGGATAAAGATTAGAGTTATAGTTTGTTTTTGTTGAAATTTAGCTAGAAGGTGAGGTGTGTCATTTGGGAAAGGTAAAGGGGAAAAAGAAAAGGGAGCATTTTAAAGGTTGTTTAATGGGGGGAGCTATTGGTGATGCCTTTGGGGCACCTGTAGATTTATTAAGTTTTGCTGAAATAAAAAAAGAATATGGGGAACAAGGTCTTCTTGATTTAGTTTGTGACGAAAAAGGAAAGGCCATCATAACTGATGATACTCAATTAACGCTATTTACCGCAGAGGGGTTATTGCGTGCTGAAACGAGGAAAAGGGCCAGGGGTGCTTGTTATCATCCTTCGATTGTCTATTATGCTTATTTACGGTGGTTATATACACAAGGTTATCCTAAAAATAAAAATATTGAAGGAATTTATAATGGTTATTTAATTAAAATAAGAGATTTACATGTAAGTCGTTCCCCGGGAAAAACTTGTTTGTCAGCTTTAGCTAGTGGAGAATATGGAACTATAGAAAAGCATATAAATGATAGTAAGGGTTGTGGAGGTGTGAAGAGAATTGCTCCTGTAGGCCTTTATGTTTCAAGGAAAAATGCGTTTGACTTAGGCAGTGAATGTGCTGCTTTAACTCATGGGCATCCTAGTGGATATTTAGCAGCAGGTGTGCTAGCTTATATTATAGCGGGAATTATTGAAGGATTAGAAATCGAGGAAGCTGTCTTTGGTGCTTTGGATAAGCTTGTTTATTATGATGGGTATGAAGAGTGTAATAGTAGTATTCGTAAAGCAATAAAGTTAGCGGAAAGTGATGAGGGGCCAAGAAAAGCGATCAGTCTTATTGGAGAAGGGCGGGTAGCTGAAGAGGCATTAGCTATTGCTATATATGCGGCTCTGAAACATTCGCATGACTTTAAACAAGCACTTTATGTGGCGATTAATCATGATGGGGGCAGTAATAGTGCCGGAGCAATTGCCGGGAACATTCTGGGGGCTTATTTGGGAATAAATGAAATGCCAGCTGAATGGATTGAAAAAGTTGAATTAACAGATATTCTTTTACAGGTAGCAGATGACCTTTTCACCGGGTATAAAGGTACTCTTGATTGGTGGCGACGTTATCCTGGATACTAAGTGTGTGTAGGTTTAAGGCTAAAGTCGTTTCCTTATTTTGAGGAAGCGGCTTTGTTTTTTATTTTTA
>DUTO01000010.1 GCA_012842035.1 Clostridia bacterium
AGGATTGGTGATCTTTTTTAGCCCTAAATTGCTAGTGGCCCAAGGTGAGGTGGGTGATGCGGAAAGCATCTTGCAAAAAAGGCTTGATAATGCAGTTGTTCTTTATACGGGAAGTCCTGTAGCTTTAGTAAAAAATGTGGAAAGTCAAATAGATATTGAAAATGCCGGAATCTGCCCTTTCACTAAGGGAGGGCGAGTTTTGGTGCCTTTGCGTTTTTTGGCTGAAAATTTGCAAGCCCAGGTTAAGTGGGAGGAGCAGACAGGTGTAGTTATTTTAAGTACGGGAAAAAAGACAGTAAAATTCACTCCCGGTCAGGAAAAGATGCAGGTTAATGGTCGTGAGGTCAAGATAGAGTGTCCGCCAGAAATAGTTAATGGAAGAACTTTTGTTCCTATCCGGGCGATAAGTGAAGCCTTGGGGAAAAAGGTTTTTTATGATCGCGGTTTGATTGTTTTGGGGGAGAAAGAAAATCCCTTTAACAAAGAAACAGAGAAGTCACTTTTAGATACACTGATTGCCAAGGTCAATAATCTTCCTACGGTGGGTTCGCTGGAACAACTACGTAGTTTACTTACAGAAACAAATCAGAATAATAATTATCGTTACAGAAACGAAGTATCCATAGCCGGCGATCAGGCAAACAGTGTGCATGGTATGGAAAAGATGAAAAGCGAGAGTGCGGCAGCTGATTATTCGGAGACGAATGTGCAAGTGGCCGGTGTGGATGAAGCTGATTTAGTGAAAACAGATGGTGAATATATTTATCAGGTGAATCAAGGCAAGGTAATTATCCTTAAAGCCTATCCCGCTACAGAAATGAAAGTTGTTTCTACAATAACTTTTGCTGACGAAAACTATCGACCTCTGGAAATTTATATTGATGACCAATATTTAGTAGTGATTGGCAGTAGTCATAATGATTATGGTGATGCTCCGGTTGCCAAAATGCGAGCAGAGATTTGGCCACCTCGTTATACGCAAAATCGGGTCAAAGCTTTAATCTATGACCTACAAGATAAAAGCAAGCTTACTAAAATAAGGGAAGTAGAAATAGATGGTCGTTATTTATCTTCGCGGAAAATAGGTTCGTATTTATATCTGGTGGCGAATGACCCGCTTGATTATTACCGTATTTTAGAAAAACCGATGGGGGGAGATGCCGAAGTCGAGGGAACAGAACAGGTTGTACCTACATATCGGGATACGGCAGTACAAGAAGACTTTATTCCAGTGCCCTACCAAGATATTCGTTACATTCCTCCAGTTGCTGAAGCTAATTATTTGGTAATTGCCGGTTTAGATTTGGCACAGCAGGATCAGGCAGTACAAATTTCTACTTATTTAGGAGCCGGAGATAATCTGTATGTTTCACAAGATAATTTGTATGTTGCATTAAGAAAATATGATTATAGACGACTGGAGGTAGGGGCAAGTGTAAAGAGAATTATGCCTTTGCCTGCTGAGGAAAAGACGCTTGTTTATAAGTTTTCTTTAGACCGGGGGAAGGTTACTTATTTGGCGAAGGGAGAAGTTCCGGGAACTTTGCTTAACCAGTTTTCTCTGGATGAAAATAAAGAGTATTTACGGATTGCGACCACAAGAGGTAATACCTGGGGTACCGGTGAAAACTTGTCACAAAATAATGTTTATGTTTTAGATGAAAGTATGAGTATCGTGGGGAAAATAGAGAATATCGCCCCCGGGGAAAGAATTTATTCTGCCAGGTTTATGGGTGAACGGGCTTATTTGGTGACCTTTAAAGATACGGATCCCTTGTTTGTCCTTGATTTGCAGAAACCTACCGAGCCACGTATTTTAGGAGCTTTGAAAATACCGGGCTATAGTGATTATCTCCATCCTTATGACGAAAATCATTTAATCGGTTTTGGGAAGGATACCATAGAAATTAGTAATAAAGATAGTCGGGGTAACGTCATCAATTCTCAAGCTTATTATCAGGGTATGAAGCTAGCTCTCTTTGATGTTAGTGATGTGCAGAAGCCGCGGGAGCTGTTTAAAGAAGTGATTGGCGAGCGAGGCACCGATTCGGAATTACTAAGAAATCATAAAGCTTTGCTTTTCGATCAGCAAAAAGAGTTATTGGCTTTTCCGGTAACGGTAATGGAGATACAAGGGGAAAAAGTGAATCGTAATTTCCCTGCCTATGGACAGTTTGTGTTTCAAGGTGCTTATGTTTATCAGCTTAATTTACAAGATGGCTTTAAATTAAGAGGTAAAATTACCCACTTAACAGCGGAAGATGCTTTGAAAGCAGGCTTATATACGAGTAATTCCGCTAGTGAAATTAAACGGATTCTCTACATTAAAGATACGTTATATACGCTCTCTGAGGGTATGGTCAAGGCACATGGCTTAGTTGACTTAGCAGAAAGAAAAGCAGTACAATTACCTTAGAATTTGTTATAGCCATAATGGGCACAATAAGATATAATATAAATGACATCAAAAAATCGGAGGTAATTTAAATGGAGGTATATACGGTTACGGAGGCTAAAAATAATTTCCCTAAGTTGCGACGGTTAGCTGCTAAAGGTAATGAATTTATTGTTATTGATCATAAACGAGCTGAAACGGCTTCTGTTTCGGTAATTGCCACAGAGTTACTAGACAAAATTACAAATGAAGCCTTGGCTAATCTTACTTATGAATGGCTGGATCAACCCGGTGATAGGATTACTGATGATGAGATGAATCAAACCTGGAATCTTTGGAATGAACAGTTACAGATACACGGAGTAGGGACAACGAAAGAAGAAGCCATTTACAGTTTGGCTGAAGATGCAGTTAATTATGCCAATGAGTACTTTGATGACCTTGAATTCTTTTTGAATCCTAAATCGGAAAGAGATGCACATTATTGGATTTTAAGAGGGATTAGGTATTGTGACGGTGACTTAACCAAGGTTATTATGGTGATGAGATTAAACGAATTACTTGAGGTATAAAGATGGGTTATACTTTTAGTTGGAAAGAGATAGAAGACCTTTGCAAAATTTTAGGTCTTAAAAGAAAATATAAAACGTCTACTTATTCCGGAATTGGAGCAGATGGCAAATATCGTCGTTGCACGATTCATGCGAAGCATCCGGGGAATGTTGGAATTGGGGTTCTAAATAAAATTGCTAAAGAGCAACTTCTTTTTTCTTCAGTAAAAGAAATGTATGAATTTTATCAAAGAAACAAGTAAAGTAGTGTCAAGGGGTGTTCAGCTTAGTGTTATATATTCCTAACAATAGTCATGACCCACATTTTAATTTAGCTTTTGAAGAGTATGTTCTAAAAAATTTAGCTTTAGCTGAGCCTTGTCTCCTACTCTGGCAGAATGAGCCTACAGTCGTTGTTGGACGGTTTCAAAATACACAGGAAGAAATAAATCAGGAGTTTATTAAACAGCACCAAGTCCATGTGGTGAGGCGTATCACGGGCGGTGGTGCTGTTTATCATGATTTGGGTAATTTGAATTTTACGTTTATAAAAAAGGGTAGGGAAAGGGTACTGGATTTTCATAAGTTTACAGAGCCGGTAGTGAAAGCTTTGGCGGCAATGGGTGTTTCTGCTGAGTATAGTGGTCGGAACGATTTGACGATTAAGGGGAAGAAGTTTTCCGGGAATTCGCAATATCATTGCCGGGGCAAAACAATGCATCATGGTACATTACTTTTGGCGGCTAATCTGGATCATGTGGAGCAAGCTTTGTCTGTGTCAAGTGATAAGTTTCAGTCAAAAGGGGTAAAATCGGTACGCAGTCGGGTGACCAATATCAGTGAACATTTACCCAGCCCTATTACGATGGAAGAATTTAAAGCATTACTTTTAAAACATTTGTTTCAAGGGCAAGCAGTACGTGAATATTCTTTAACGGAACGAGACTTGGCTCAAATTAATCGTTTAAGAGCGGAAAAATATCTTACTTGGTCTTGGAATTATGGGCATTCTCCTGCTTTTAATTTTAAAAAAAGAAAACGCTTTCTTTGTGGCGAAATTGAAGTGTGTTTACACATAGAAGCCGGTATAATTAAAGAATGCAAATTTTACGGTGATTTTTTTAGTAATGAGAACCTTGCTGATTTAGAGCAAAAGATAGTAGGCTTAAAATATACCGAGGATGTTTTAGCTACGATAATTAAGCGGGGAGAGATTGAAAGATATTTTGGAAAGGTAAGTTCAGAGGAAGTACTTTCGCTTTTTTTCCCTTAATTTTAACTGAGGAGGATGTTGATGTCACAATTTGAATTAATCGCTACGGCTGCCTTTGGTTTAGAGTCTTTGGTAGCTAAGGAATTGAGGGACTTGGGGTATACAGAGCAAAAGGTGGAGAATGGGAAGGTTACTTTTCGAGGTGATGAAAAAGCTATTTGCCGTACTAATCTTTGGTTGCGTCAAGCAGAGCGAGTTTTAGTGCAAATCGGACAGTTTGAGGCACGAACTTTTGAGGAGCTTTTTGAACGGACAAAGGATTTACCTTGGGATGAGTGGCTCCCTGCTGAGGCTTGTTTCCCTGTACAGGGGAAATCAGTTAAATCTACCCTTTTTAGTGTTTCGGATTGTCAAGCTATTGTTAAAAAAGCGATTGTGGAGAAGATGAAAGAAAAATACAAGATAAACTGGTTTGAAGAAAACGGCCCGACTTATCCGATTGAAGTAGGTTTATTAAAAGATGTGGTCACCTTAACTATTGATACAAGTGGGGTAGGGTTACATAAACGGGGCTATCGGAAACTTGTTAGTAGGGCTCCACTTAGGGAGACTTTGGCTGCAGCGATGATTTCTTTGAGCCGTTGGCAGGCGGAGCGGGTTTTAATTGATCCTTTTTGCGGTTCGGGAACAATACCGATTGAAGCAGCCTTGCAAGGTTTAAATATGGCGCCAGGACTGAAACGTAATTTTATAGCTGAAGAGTGGCCTAATTTTTCCCCGAAACTTTGGGAGGAAGCTCGCCTTGAAGCTAAAGACTTAATTCGTAGGGATGTTGTGCTTGATTTAGCTGGTTTTGATTGTGATAAGGAAGTATTGAGTTTGGCGCGGTATCATGCTCAAGAGGCTGGGGTGGAAAAATATATACATTTTCAAGAGCGCCCCTTAGCCGATTTCAGTACTAAGAAAAAATATGGATATCTTATTTGTAATCCTCCTTATGGAGAGCGTCTTGAGGAAAAGTCTACAGTGGAACGTCTGTATAGGGAGATGGGGCAAGTTTTTAGTAAGTTAGAGACATGGTCTTTTTATATTTTGACGGCATATCTTGATTTTGAGAGATTATTTGGTCGTCGAGCGAATAAGAATAGGAAATTATATAATGGGATGATCAAATGTTATTATTATCAGTTTTTTGGTCCTAAACCGCCTCGGCGATGAATTATATTCGCTCTTACAGGGTAAATTAATCCCGATGAAATTTTGGGAAAATGGAGGGATTAAGATTAGAGCATTATTTCAACCAATCAAAATAGGGAAAGTAGAAATCAAGAACAGAATAGCGATGGCACCTATGGCTAACTTGGGTCTTATTGATAAAGAAGGTACCCTTAGTAAACGTGTTGTTGACTATTATGTAGAGAGGGCTAAGGGAGGCACCGGGTTGATTATCACGGGTGCGGTGAAGGTGGAAAACGAAATTGAGAAACTAAAAATGCCCAGTTTCCCCTGTATTACCTTAAACCCAATTAAGTTTCTGGCGACTGCTTCTGAACTTACCGAACAAGTTCATGCCTTCGGTACAAAAATATTCATCCAATTAACGTTCGGACTGGGAAGGAGTGGGGCCCCCGCATTTCTGGTAGGTTCTCCTGTGGCTCCTTCCGCTATTCCAAACTATTGGGACCCTACGGTAACTTGTCGAGAACTGACAACACAAGAAGTGGAAACGATGGTCAAAAGATGTGGAGAAGCCGCTCATATTGCACGTGAAGCCGGCTTTGACGGGATAGAAATTCACGCTATGCATGAAGGCTACCTTTTAGACCAATTCACAATTGCCTTGTTCAACAGAAGGACAGATAAATATGGTGGTGACCTGAAGGGAAGACTAACTCTGCCTACAGAAATAGTAAGTGAGATTAAGAAATGTGCAGGGAAAGACTTTCCTGTTGGTTTGCGATATAGTATCAAGAGTTATGTCAAAGATTGGCGGCAGGGAGGTTTACCCGGGGAGAACTTTCCAGAAATGGGGCGTGACCTTAACGAAGGACTGCAAGCTGCGAAAATGATGGAAGAAGCGGGATATGACTTCCTTGATGCCGACAATGGCACCTATGATGCTTGGTATTGGGCACACCCGCCTGTTTATATGGAACATGGTTGTTATCTTCCCTTTACGGATCAACTTAAAAAAACGGTCAAGATTCCTCTGATCGTTGCCGGTAAAATGGAATTGCCGGAGTTAGCCGAAAAGGCACTTGCCGAAGGCAGGATTGACATGGTCGGAATCGGTCGGGGGCTACTTACAGATACAGATTGGCCGAAAAAAGTATTTAATAATGAAGTGGAGAAAATTCGTCCGTGTATTGCTTGTCACGAAGGATGCCTGGGTAGAATGTTTTTAGGAAAACCTGAATCCTGTGCGGTAAACCCTGCCGTAGGAAGGGAAAAGGAATATGCGATAGAGCCTGCTCATACTCAGAAAAGAATAATGATTATAGGCGGCGGAGTTGCGGGCATGGAGGCGGCTCGCGTGGCCAAACTGAGAGGATATCAAGTGATCCTTTATGAAAAGACGGATAAACTAGGGGGACACCTTATCGAGGCATGTGTTCCCGATTTTAAAGCTGATGACCAAAGGCTGCTCCAATGGTATCAAAATGAAATGAATGTCTTAAAGATAGAGATAAAGTTTAATACAGAAGTTACTCTCGAGATGGTCAAAAGTGAGAAGCCTGATGTTGTTACTGTATTAAACTTTATCTCTATCTTTAAGACTTTCATTTCATTTTGATACCATTGAAGCAACCTTTGGTCATCAGCTTTAAAATCGGGAACACATGCCTCG
>DUTO01000137.1 GCA_012842035.1 Clostridia bacterium
AAAAACCCCGGTAAAAAAATACCGGGGAGTTTTCCTTTGTTTTTTCGCTTAAACCTTGCTAACATTAGCAGCTTGCAAACCTTTGGGCCCCTCCACAATTTCAAATTCGACTAAGTCACCTTCATACAAAGTTTTGAAACCATCCTCCTGAATTGCCGAGAAGTGCACAAATACATCATTGCCATCTTCTCTTTCGATAAACCCATAGCCCTTTTCTTTGTTGAACCATTTCACTTTTCCTTGCATTAAAAACATTCCTCCTAAAATGTAACTAGCAGATTAAATCTACTTTGATGATTATAGCACCCCTCAACAATGAAGTCAAACAAATCTAGAGTTTTTTTATAATATTTTGCTCAAAAAAACTCGCGTACGCTCATGTTGTGCATTTTGAAAGATACTCTCCGGAGAACCTTCCTCTAAAATTTGTCCTTCATCCATAAATAAAACACGATCTCCCACTTCACGCGCAAAACCCATTTCATGAGTAACAACAACCATCGTCATTCCTTCTTCCGCCAAATCCTGCATCACCGTCAAAACTTCGCCCACCATCTCGGGATCTAAAGCCGACGTCGGTTCATCAAAAAGCATTACCCGTGGTTGCATGGCTAAAGCACGGGCAATCGCCGCTCTTTGCTGTTGACCACCGGAAAGAGAACTCGGATAAACTGCCGCTTTTTCCGCTAAACCAATTTTATGCAATAAACTATAAGCTCTCTCTTCTGCTTCTTCCCTGGATAAGCCCCGTACCTTCATCGGAGCTAGAACAATATTTTCTAAAACTGTCTTGTGCGGAAAAAGATTAAAATGCTGAAAAACCATCCCTACCTCAGCACGCAATTTATTAATATTGGTTTGCGGATCCGTAACCGCAAAATGATCGATAACTATTTTCCCCGCTGTAGGCTGTTCTAACAGATTTAAACAACGTAAAAAAGTGCTTTTCCCTGAACCTGATGGTCCAATCACTACCACTACTTCTTTTTCTTTAATCCTTGTGGTAATTCCTTTTAAAACCTCCAGCTTCCCAAAAGACTTATATAAATCAGTCACTACGATCACTTACGGCCAACCTCCGTTCCGCTAAAGTTATCAACCGCGAAATACTCAAAGTCATCGCTAAATACATCAACAAAATTCCCAGATAGACAGGGAAAGAAGCAAAAGTTACGGCAATATACAACTGCCCTTTACGTGTCAATTCTTCCACACCGATTACCGATAACAAAGAAGTATCCTTAAGCATGGCAATAAATTCATTGCCTAAAGGAGGGATAATTCTTTTAAGGGCCTGAGGCAAAATAATATAGCGCATTGTCTGAGCCCTTGTCATCCCCAAAGATCGGGCCGCTTCTGACTGACCACGATCAATTGATTGAATCCCGGCTCGCACAATTTCCGCCACATAAGCACCTGAGTTAATTGCACAAGCCGTAATCCCCGCGACATATACGTTAATGGGCATCTGCTGTTTAGTAATTACAAACAGAAGATTAGGAATCCCCAAATAAATAATTAAAATTTGTACTAATAAAGGTGTTCCTCGAATACAATCAATATAGATTCTGGACAAACCCCTTATTAAAACGTTTTCAGACAACCGGGCTACTCCCACGACTAACCCAATAAGCACCCCCACAGAAACAGCAATTGCCGTTATCCAGATTGTGGTTACTGCTCCTACCAGAAGAAGCGGCATAGCTTGCCAGAAAATTTCCCAAAAATTAATAATAACTCATCACCTTACTTCGGCCAAGCATTCTCGGGAAGTGCATATTTCTCTAAAAGCTCAGCATATTTGCCACTTTCCATCACCTTTTCTAAACCGTCATTCAGTTTCTGCAAAAGCTCTGTTTTACCCTTAGCTACAGCAAAACCATATTGTTCACTATCCATCGGCTCACCGACAATTTTAATCTCACTATGACCTTTTTTAATAAACTCTTGAGTTACCGGAAGGTCATTAATTACTGCATCAACTGTCCCTTTCGCTAATTCAGCCATCAAAACATCAATGGTATCATAAGTTTTTACTTGTTTAACAATACCTGCTTCTTTCAAAGCATTAGCCTTTTTTGCTCCTGTTGTGCCAATTTGCACAGCAACTTTCGTTCCTTGTAAATCTTTTTCCGACTTAATCGTTTCATTAGTTTTAGCTACGGCTAAAGCTAAACCAGAATTAATATATGGTTCAGTAAAATCAACTTGCTTGCTTCTCTCCTCATCAATAGTCATGCCTGAGGCGATAATATCAATCGTTCCAGCTTGTAAAGCAGGAGTAAGAGCATCAAAACCCAGTCCTTGTATTTCTACCTTAAGACCACTTTCTTCTGCGATAGCTTTAATTAAATCAATATCAAAGCCGGTAATTTCATCAGTTTCAATATCCTTATACTCAAAAGGGGGAAAGGTTGGTTCACAAGCAACTTTATAAACTACTTCCTCATTCCCGGTCACATTCTCATTCGACTCCGTTTTACCACAAGCCACTACAGTAAATACTAACCCCAAAACCAACAATACAGCTAAGACTATTTGCCCTAGCTTCCTTTTTTGCTTCATTTCTACTACCTCCTAAATATTTTTACCATATTTATTAATACTAACAATTATACAGGTATCTGTATATTTAAGCAATAGGGCAACTCGTTATATATATTAAAATTATTTAACAACTTGTCCACACTAGACACACACAAAAACGGCTTTTCAGAACATATTTTTGCTCACAAGGCAACCCTTTTTTCTGCAAAAATCTGTGGACAATGTGAGTAACTCTGTTAATAACTCACTTTATCGCCTCTTTGGCTGTGGATAATTTTAGCTTAAAAAATTTTTTACGCCAAATAATCTTTTTTTTGCTCTTAAAAAAATAACGAGCATTTTAATAAAAAAACACCGTTTTCTAAATCTTTTTACATCAACATAATTTAACAAAACACATAAATTTATCCTTCTTTTCTACCACAAAAAACAAAAAAGAACAATCTTTTTAGCGAAGATTGCTCCTCTTTCCTTTATCTTTTGTTTTTCTTTTATTTTTTACTAAAAATTATTTAGAGTAATCGATAAACACACCTTCCTCGGTAAAAAGTGTAGACTGATAAGCTTGACCGGCTTTTTTATTTTCTTGTAAAATTTTTAACTGTTCTTGTGTCTTTTGCATTACTTGACGTAAAGCGGTTTCATTAACTTGATCCAGTTCTTTAATCTCAGTTACCAAGTATCCTAATTGCTCCAGAGAATTAGCCAAAGCCTCAACCCCGGGACCGGAAATCTT
>DUTO01000138.1 GCA_012842035.1 Clostridia bacterium
AAATTTTCGTTTTAGCTATGTCGATTTAAAGAAGATTATGGGAAGTTTGTTTTAAAGTATTAGAGAAAAATGCACCTTCCTTGTCCTAGTGAATATGCTATATTAAAAAAAATTATGTGGAGGAATGTTTATGCAGTTTTATTATGGTGGTGAAATGATGCATAACTTAGTAAGGAAATTATGATTAATTTTATAGCCGAAGGGAATAAAACGTGAGCAAATGTGCTATCCTACAGAGAAGAAGGAAAATCTAGGATAAAGGAGTGAAGTTAGTGGATACTTTGGCACTTGTCCTCGTCATTATCGGCGCTATTAATTGGGGACTTATTGGGTTATTTAGTTTTGACCTTGTTGCCTCTTTATTTGGAGGGCAAACGGCACTTCTCAGCAGGATTGTCTATTCTCTTGTCGGGTTAGCCGGTTTATACTCGATAACCTTTCTCATGGGCAACCGTCCTCATACGGACGTAAAAAGAGAATAGAGGAGTTACTAAAAGGGAGGCCATAAAGCGGCCTCCCTTTATTTAAAAGAAATTGCAAGTAATTACATTTTCAATTATAATTAAGAATGAATTATATGTTTTAGAAAAGATATTGTAAACGTTGAAAATATTTTGGAGGTGGTAAAAGTGAGTATACCACAGGAAAGGTTTAATGATATTTTTAAAAAGTTATCGGATAGAGATAAAGAGCAAGCTATAGATTTTGTAGAGTTTTTATATGAAAAGAGAAAAAAAGCATGGTACGAGATTTTGGAGAATGTTTCGGAAGATGATGAAGAATTAAGCTCTAAAGAAATAAATGCACTTCAAGAGGCTGAAAAAGATCTAAAAGCAGGAAAAACAAGGTCTTTAGCCGAAGCTATGGGAGAATTAGAAGTATGAATGTAGAGATTACAGAAAGAGCAAGTAAAGATTTTAAAAAATTAGATCGGTCAGTAAAAAAACAAGTGAAAGAAGCGTTAGAGAAGTTAGATGACTTTCCTGACCTAACTGATGTGAAGCAGTTGAAGGGTAGTCCTAAAAGATATAGGTTAAGAGTTGGAAACTGGCGGATTATTTTTTGCGTTGATTGGGAAAAGAATGTTTTGACAGTTTTAACTATTAATCATAGAAAAAAAGTTTATAGGTAGTGGTGATAAGGGAGACCATGAAAGCAGGTCTCCCTTATAATTGTGTCTTTATTATTTTCGCTTTGCATTTGGTAGTTATTTACAGAGTTTGCTCTCTGTTTATCTTACTGGGTTCTACTACGGACTTATTTATATGCCCATCTTTATTTGGATTCTCTTTAATGAATTTTAACGCATCTGAAACCGAATTTAATTCACGACTTACTATTTCTTTACCCTGCGGATATCTGATTGTACATGGTTCAGAGAAATTTGTTAATCTTTGGGGATTTTCATGAACCATTTCATCTATTTCTTTTGCGGTTTTATTTAAAATAACTTCAGGAGCATCAACATTAACTAATTCATTAAGTGCTTTCTCACCTCTTCGAATATCATCAGCTTCTAAATTATATAAAACATGTTCATTGTGTCTTTGCTGAAGGCGATTTTTAGCCTGCTCTATACTTTCTTTTAGAATTTTAGCAATTTGCGTTTCAGTAACATTGTTATAACTTAGCAATTTTAAAGTCTCTTTCTCGGCATAAGAGGCTGCTAATGATAATGTTTTTTCTGATTTTTTAGCTAAATGAGGGTGTACGAACTCATCTAACCATTCCATAATTTTGTTTTTGCTTTTTGGTGTGTAAAGTTTTAAAATTTCTTCATTAAATGTTTCTCTAGATTTAGTACTTAATTTTCCTACACTATCTTTTTGCGATATATCTGTCTTCTTCAGTGCTTCTCCCAATACTTCTTCATAATGGCATTTTATCCGCTCTTTCACATTTATGATTATCACTCACCTTTTGTTTTTATTTTATGTATTATATAACATTTTGACAGTTTCGTCAAAATAATTTGTATTTCCTGAGTTTTCGGGAACATTATAGGTGGGAAACCGTTAATTTTGCAAAAAAATAGGTCAATTGAAAAGTTAAATTCCAGTTTGCGAAAGTAAATTCCATAGATGTAATAATGATAAAAAAACAAGTAATTGCCTAGCTTTAAAAAGGTTTATTCTAGTAAATTTCAAGGTAAAATTAATGATAAAAGGGTAAAATGCATCTAAAAGTAGTGATGCTAAGCTGATTTTAGGGTATAATGAACTAGGCATGAAATAATGGCTAACTTTTTGCAATATTAAAATCCATCATTAAATTTGAAAAAGTTATTTCCACATTAGGTACCTTAAGGGGTTGAATTTACTTTTTCAATTGACAATGCAAAAAAATAACTATATTTTATGAAAAAAGGTGTTGACAAGGACAGGGCATGTTGTGTATACTATATTCAATTTTATTATATAATAATGGCGCTGATGGGAAACTGTTATACTAAAACGTGTTATAGAGAGCCGGAAGAGGTGGAAATCGGCACACGTAGTTTAACTAGTCTCGTCCCGGAGCCGCTTATTCGAATGAGAAGTAGGGTAAGCCGGTGGCAAATCGTTATTTGCTAAAAGGAAGAGACCTCTTTGTGAGGTAATTAGGGTGGTACCGCGGGAATTAATCCTCTCGTCCCTGATGGTTGAAGATACTGTCATGGGCGGGAGGTTTTTGTTTTTAAGGTAAAAAAATAAAAGAATATGAGAAATAGGAGTGTACCTAGGGTTCCGATTGCACTGTACCACTTGGTCACGGTCATT
>DUTO01000139.1 GCA_012842035.1 Clostridia bacterium
AATATAATACCACATAGGAAAGAAAAACATTTCCCCTAGGCAAGCCCTTTCTTTTCTTAAGCCAAAGTAAAAAGAAAAAGACACCCAAATTCCAAAGAGATTCATAAAGAAAAGTGGGATGACGATAAGCTCCATCAATATACATCGCCCACGGCAAGACTTCCGGGTCTACCTCATAACCATAAGCTTCCTGATTAAAAAAATTCCCCCACCTTCCCAAAGCCTGTCCTAAAATAATACTGGGGGCAGCAATATCTGCAGCTTGCCAAAAATTAATACGATATTTCTTTAACAGAAAAAAAGCCACTAAAAACCCGCCAATTAACCCACCATGAATAGCTAAACCGCCGTGCCAGATAGCTAAAATCTCACTCGGATAACGACTATAATAAGACCAATTAAAAACTACATAATATAACCTTGCCCCTAGAAACGCAAAAGGAACCACAATTAAAATTATATTAAGAACATGATCCGTATTAATCCCTTGTCTTTCAGCTTCGCGCAAAACCAAAATCGCACCGATTGAAACAGCCAGAGCAAGCAAAATCCCATACCAATAAATAGGCCAAGGACCTATCTGAAAAGCAATCGGATCCGGAATAATCTTCATCAAAATTTTCCTCCTTATCCGTTAGAATAACCTTTTCTATAAGGAGTAAACCTGTTCACCCTCTAAAATATTTATACCAGCTCGCCTAATAACTGATACAGCTTTCTCAGGATTCTCTACCCGAATAATTACTAAAGCCGCCTGGGAGGTAGTCCCTAAAAAAGCATACATATATTCTACATTAATTTCTGCTTCATCAAGCTTTTCCAAAGTACCAGCTAATCCCCCCGGAGTATCGGCTACTTCCATTGCTAACACATCAGTCATACTAACAGCAAAATTATGTGCTTTCAATATTTCATAAGCCTTCTCCGGATTATTCACAATTAAACGCAAAACTCCAAAGTCAGTAGTGTCAGCAATAGACAACGCCCTAATATTGATTCCTTCATTACCTAAGACACGACAAACATGGGCTAAGCGACCTTTTTTGTTTTCCAAAAATAACGAGATTTGCTTAATCATAATTTTTCCCTCCTTATATTTTTCTACGGTCAATAACTCGTTGAATTTTCCCCTCACTACGGGGTAAAGAATGAGGTTCCACTAATTTTACTTTTGCAGAAATACCTAATAAAGATTGCAAGCGATGACGAATCTTCCTTTCTAAGTCCTCCAATCCCCTCACTTGGTCCGAAAACATTTCCGGCGATACTTCTACTTGAACTTCCAACTCATCCATACTCCCTTTACGATCCACAATAAGTAAGTAATGCGGTTCTGTTCCGCCTATTTCCAAAATAACAGATTCAACTTGCGAAGGAAAAACATTAACACCGCGAATAACTAACATATCATCAGTTCTGCCCATCACCTTATGCATCCGCACATGAGTCCGTCCACAAGCACAAGGTTCTTTAGTCAAAATAGAAATATCTCTGGTCCGATAACGCAAAATAGGTAACGCCTCTTTAGTTAAAGTAGTAATCACAAGTTCTCCTTCTTCCCCATAAGGCAAACTTTCCCCTGTCACCGGGTCGATAATTTCCGGAATAAAATGGTCTTCAAAAATATGCAAACCGTTCTTGGCTTGACACTCACAAGCTACCCCCGGTCCAATAACTTCCGAAAGACCATAAATATCAACGGCACTAATTCCTAATCTTTTTTCTATTTCTTGTCTCATTTCTTCAGACCAAGGCTCTGCCCCAAAAATACCATGTTGTAACTTTAGTTCAGAACGCTCTATACCTAAATTCTCCCAAGTTTCAGCCAAATGAATCGCATAAGAAGGCGTACAAGCTAAAACTGTAGTCCCGAAATCTTTCATAATCATTAACTGACGCCGCGTATTACCACCGGAAATAGGAATTACCGTAGAACCAATCCGCTCCGCACCATAATGAAAACCAAAACCACCTGTGAACAGACCATAACCATATGCTATCTGAATTACTGAGTTTTTTATTGTCCCCCCACAAGTTAAAGAACGGGCCATTAATTCGGACCAATTATTTAAATCTGAACGAGTATAGCCCACCACCGTAGGCTTACCGGTTGTTCCCGAAGAAGCGTGAACTCTTACAATATCAGACAACGAGGTAGCAAACATCCTAAAAGGATAATTATCTCGCAAATCTTGTTTCGTTGTAAAAGGAAGTTTTGTTAAGTCGTCTAAAGTGTTTATCTCTGCCGGTTCCAGTCCTATTTCCTGAAACTTACTGCGATAAAAAGGCACGTCATGATAAACTCTTTCTACTATATTTTTCAACCTCTCTAATTGTACTGCTGCTAATTGTTCCTGAGGCATACATTCACAATGCTGATTCCAGTACATCTTTTCCCACCTTCTTTCAAATATTAAATTTAAGTATATGCCATTTATAATCTTCAAGCAATACTTTCAACAAATCTTTCTTTTCCTCTTTTTCGACTATCTTTACTTTCCGCAAGGGCATACTAATCTTAGGTCTTCTTGAGGGAGGGCAAATAAATGAAAAAGCTATTACCTTATTTAGGTATAACTTTAGGTTCCTTTATCTTTGCTTTTGGCTTAAATTATTTTATTATTGCTAACGGTCTGGCTGAAGGTGGTTTTACAGGAATAGCCCTCATTATTCATTATCTTACCGGCTGGTCTGTCGGAGCAATTTTAATCACCTTAAATATTCCCTTATTCTTTATTGGTTGGCAATTATGGGGAAAAGACTTCGTTCTAAAAACCCTGCTGGGCGTTTTTGCTGTTTCTTTTGCCGTAGACCTTACCACCGGCCTTAGTTTTAAAACCCAAGATTTACTTCTCGGCGCCCTTTATGGAGGAGTACTATCGGGAGTAGGTATCGGCATAATCTTACGTTCCGGTGCCACAACCGGAGGAGTTGATATTATCGCCCGCCTCATCCATGAAAGAACAGGAATAAATATGGGTAAAGTTTACTTTAGTTTTGACTTTGCCATTATTTTTATTGTCGCTTTTTTCTTTGGCTTGGAAAAAGCTCTTTACACCTTAGTCGCTCTTTATATTTTTAGTCGCATAATCGACCGTCTCCTCGAAGGAGGTAATGAGGCAAGAGCTGTTACTATCATCTCCAGCGTAAATCAAGTTATTGTTCAAGCAATTATTAATGAACTGGAACGAGGTGCCACAATTTTAAAAGGATCCGGAGCTTATACCGGCAAAGAAAAAAACATTCTTTATGTCGTTATCAGCAAACAACAATTACTCCACTTAAAAAAAATAATTCGTCAGATTGACCCACGAGCTTTTATTATCGTTAGTAATGTTTACGAAGTTTTAGGCGAAGGTTTTCGTCCCCAAAAATAAAAACTATTTATCTAGCCGCGCCCCCATTTTACACAATTTGTCTTGCACCCAATTGATTTGCTCAGCCCTAAAATCAGTCGGTCTTTCCCCAAAAAGAACGGCTCTGGCCGCTGCTACTCCCGCCGCATCCCCTAAGACTGTTAGATTGGGTAAAACCCTCACCTCAGCCCAAGCAAAAGATGAACAGCCTGTAGCATAACCAGGTACCAAAAGATTAGCACACTTTGTTGCCTTAAGCATTGCATAGGGTAAATAAACAGGATTAACAGGTTGCCCCCCGGCTCTTTGCCAATCAGGTCGTAAATAACCGGTTACCGGCCACACATAATTCCCCTCTTGTAAAATATCG
This sequence comes from Clostridia bacterium, assembly GCA_012842035.1. Classification (GTDB taxonomy): domain Bacteria; phylum Bacillota; class Peptococcia; order DRI-13; family DTU073; genus DUTS01. The sequence continues at coordinate 3,727 of DUTO01000139.1, forward strand.
CTATACATAAAAGCATTAATATCCATCATGTAATACCCTAAACCAATTCTTTCCGCATAATTTTCTCGATCCCCACCTTCTTGCGAATTACTTCCGGCCTGCTGAACTGCCTCTGTAGTTAAAGCATATCTCTCCCCATCCTCAGGCTCCTGTAACAAATGTACAGTCTCCCGCAAGTACATTACTTCACCCACAACAGGTTTTTTCTTTTCATCCCTAACCAAACTTGCTTCCCCAAAACCATACATTTCTCCATTTTCGACAACTTTAAATTCCCGTAGTGCTTCTAAAAATTCAGGTTCTTGTAATATTTCCCTTGCTTCTTGCCAAGCTTGGTCAACTGTCTTTGCCCCGACACCTTTTTGTACAAAAAGCGAAGTACCACGATCCTTCTCACGAGCTCGCCCATCAACATCAAAAACAAGGAGCATATTAACCCACCATTCCTCACTAGCAGCTCCGCTTTGTGCTGCATTCAGCGGTTTTAGGGCCAAGCCTTGTGCCCCATATAGTTCATTAAAACGCTTTATTATAGAATTGTTTTGCCAAGTTTCTTTACCCCCAATTATCGCCCAACTACCATGGATATCGGTAACAAAATGCAAGTCACCTTTGACACTAGGCTCTTCCGGCATTTTCACTCCTGTTACCTTAAACATTAAGGTAGCAGCTTGTTGCCTCGCCCAACCCTCTCCCTGTTCTTCCGAAGGCAAATATTCTCTAGGCCAATCCTGACGACCTACCGATAAAGGATGACCCGCCAAACGCACCAATCTTCCTTCGTCAGAGGCATCAATAAAAACCTCACCTTCTACTTTTAAACTTCCTTTCTCCCAGAGAACACTACCTTGCTCAGTTCTATAAACAGGTGCTAAAATAACAGATTTAATTATGTTTTTACTCTTGGCAACTTTTTTGGTTTTTGCTTTTTTTAAATCATGTTGATAAAGAATAGTCAAATTAGGAAACTGGCTTAACTCTTTTTGAAGTCGCTCTGCCATCTCTTCCGTATTATAAAATTGTCCACTTTCCTCAAACCAACGTTGCCAAGAACCTTCCGTAACCAGTTCGTTCCGCCAATAACGAATATCGGCAAAATTTTGTCCCCCCACCGTACCCAATCCACCTAAGGCGGGAACAGGTTCTGAGACAATAAGCAATATTTCTTTTTCCGGTGCTGCCCAAGCCGCACTATAAGCAGCAGCACAACCCGCAAATCCTCCGCCGTAAATAACAACATCATAAGAAAACACAGGTGGTGCTAAATAAGGATAAATAAGAATAGAAATAAAGACTAAAAATATAAGCAGTATTACAAAAAACGGTAAACGTATTTTACGCATTTCTTCACCCTTTATCAGTTTTCATTCTCTGATTTCTTATCACCCTGATTATACCAGATTGCAGGATAGAAAAAAAAGAACTGTCCAACATTAAGTTGTCAGACAGTTCTGCCAAGTTATAACCTTTAACACTTAAAAATCATTCAATAGTTCTTTCTAAAGCAACAGGTGACTTATCTTTTTCTTTAACCACTTCAGCTAAAGAAACAGCTAAGGCAGTTAAATTTTGAATTTCTGAAGGAATAATTAGCTTTGTTGCTTGCCCATCAGCTACTTCAGCTAAGGCTTCCAAACTTTTCAGAGCAATCACCTGATTATCCGGTGCTGCATTCTTCAACATCTTTAATCCTTCTGCTGTTGCCCTTTGTACTTTCAAAATTGCCTCTGCTTCCCCTTCGGCTTCTCTTATGGCTGCTTCTTTTTTCGCTTCGGCAATAAGAATAGCCGAGGTTTTTTCAGCTTCCGCATTTAAAACAACTGCTTCTTTATGCCCTTGGGCCACTCGAATTGCTGATTCCTTTTCCCCTTCAGCACGCAGAATTGCTTCTCTTCTCTCTCTTTCTGCTTTCATTTGTCTTTCCATGGCATCCTGAATTTCAGCCGGGGGAACAATATTTTTTACTTCAACACGATGCACTTTAATTCCCCAAGCTCCTGTAGCAGCATCCAAAACACTCCTCATACGAGAATTAATAATATCACGAGAGGTTAAAGTTTGATCCAACTCTAATTCCCCAATTATATTTCGCAAACTCGTTGTCGTAATATTATCTATCGCTAAAATCGGATTTTCTACTCCATAAGCATATGCCTTAGGGTCAGTAACTTGATAAAAAACTACAGTATCTATAGTTATAGTAACATTATCCTTGGTAATTACCGGCTGAGGCCTAAAGTCTTTAATCTGCTCTTTTAAAGGCACAATCATGGCAATTCTATCAATTATAGGAATTTTAAAATGTAGTCCCACAAACCAAGTACATAAATAAGCACCTAATCTTTCTATAATGTAAGCTTCTGTTTGTGGCACTACTCGAACATTAGTACCAATAAGCAAAATCACTATAATCAAAATAACATAAAGCATTCTCTTACCTCCTTTTTTCACCTTCGGTTAACTTTTGTACTTTCAAAATCACCCCTTCAATTCCCATAATTTTTACTTTTTCATTTATCTCAATCGTCTCATCAACAACCGACTCCGCACTCCATATTTGACCATGCACAGTTATTGTGCCGAGATGATAAGGAGAAATTTTTTCCCGCACAACCCCTACTTGTCCAATTAAGGCCGGAACATTAGTCTGAACCGCCCCAATCTTAAAATAATCTTTAGCCAATGGTTTGAAAAAAATCAATGACATAATAGCTGTAAACAAGAACATTATAATTTGAAAAATCCACGGCAAATCACACAGAGCCACCACAAAAGCTACTAAAGCACCCACCAAAAACCAACACATCGTTAATTCAAAATTTAATAATTCCACTACTCCGAAAATAACCGCCAAAACTATCCAAGTCCAAGGGTTCATCATACTAAAAATATGCGTAACCCCCTTTCTATTTATTTCCGTAAAAAATTATCCTCTTTACTATAATTTTACGATAAAAATCAAATATTTACAACATTTTAAATCATCTTCTACAATTTATGAGGAAATCTTTTTAACTAAAGCAATTTCTTGAGCATAGCCAAGATTATCATGTGGCGTTTCTAAAATTAAGGGGACTTTTTGGATATCCGGGTCCCTAACAATTTTTTTAATTATTTCTAAGCCTAAATGACCCTCACCTAATTTAGCATGCCGATCCCTTTTCGAAGCAAGCGGATATAAAGAGTCATTTAAATGAAAAGCCTTTAAACGTTCCCAACCAACTACTTGTTCAAATTCATCTTTAAACCCGGCCAAATCAGCAAGGTCATAACCAGCCCCTGTCAAATGACAACTATCCAAACAGACACCTAATCCGGAATGACCATCACAAGCCTGTATAATTTGCACCAAATGTTCAAAAGTATAACCGAGCTCTGTGCCCTGACCGGCCATGCCCTCTAACAAAATCATTGTCCCCTCAGGAAGGTCGGTTAACAGTCCTCTTAAACCTTCCCCAACTAAAGCTAGCCCCTTTTCTTCACCCTGTCCACCATGTGAACCTACATGTAAAACAAGATAAGGAACTCCCATCGCTTTTATTCTCAGCAGGTCGTCTTTTAAAGTTAAGCGCGAAAACGCACGCACATTTTTTTTAGCCGAAGCCAAATTATATGTATAAGGAGCATGGGCCACCACCGGACCAAAATTATTTATTTTCATTAATTTATTTGCTTCCCGAATATCTTCAGAATCAAGGGCACGCGCCTTCCCCCCTCGCGGATTACGTGTAAAAAATTGAAAAGTATTCCCTTGCATTTCTATAACTGTCTTTACTGCTGCAGTTAATCCTTGAGCACTGGAAACATGAGCACCAATCCACACTTTTTTTAACCTTCCTTCATCCTTAATCTTCGTCCTTAATAAGCCTCTCTTTTATTTTTAAAGGAAATTCATATATTTTACACGCCTCTTTAAAATCGGTTTGAGTTTCTTGTTTTTGAATAGTTTGCTCAAAAACATCACCACTAACTAAATTGATCACTCTAATTATTTCATTAAGACCATTTATTTCGTTTTCAATAATATACTCACTAGCCGGGGAACGCAAATCAGTAAGGTTAAGCAAAAGAGCCTGAAGCATTTCGCGAGATAAAGTAATGCGTACATGGGACAAGTCCCTCACCCCTCTATAAATTCTATATTCGGAAAAACTTTGCAGAACTCCTGCACTTTCGACTAATTAATTTATGATATTATCGGGAAATCAACAAAAACTAAAAGAGAACAAAAAAAACATTAGGAGGTAAAATTATGTCTTTATGTCCTTTATGTAATGGCATCCATACTCAAAACATAGTCTGCCCTCACTGCACAACAAAAATGAAAGATGGCGGAAAAATAGAAAACTATTATGACCCTTACAGTCCTTACTTACCAAATGAAGTTTTACAACAAGCTAATGTAGTGGACACAAAGCAGTGTATCCATTTGTTTTATTGTCCCCACTGTGGCTATGACCAACATCATCTTGCTGACCTTTGGCTTGCCCCGGACCTTAGCTAATAATTCTGGGTAATTCTACTAGTCCTGCCCCCTGTTGTTCTTTTTCTAATTTAGGAAGTCGCACTGCTCCCTTAAACATTATTTCCCTAACTCTACCTGGAGGTAAAAAACCATAATAATTAAATAAAGTAGCAATTGTTCCGGTAAGATGAGGAGCAGCAAAAGAAGTACCACTTTTTACTTCATACCTTCCCCTTAACCAAGCAGAAGGAATTTCAACACCGGGTGCACAAAAATTAACTTCCGGGCCCCTGCTGGAAAAACTGGCCAAACTATCATACTTATCAATCGCTGAAACCGCAAAAACCTGTGGGAAACGTGCCGGGTAGTTCACAGAATTATTGCGACCATCATTACCGGCGGCCGCCACTAAAACTATACCTTGCCGGTCTAAATATTGAATTACTTGCTGAAAAAGAGAATTGGTTTCCGTAGTAGAAAAACTCATGTTAATTATTTCCACTTGTCGTCGTGCTAACCAATCTACCCCCTCAATAATATCGGACAAATTCCCTTTTCCTTTCTCATTGAAAGCTTTAACCACATAAAAATCAACATAAGGATTAATCCCGGTCATTCCCACATTTCTACCTGAAGAGCCAATAATACCGGCTATATGTGTCCCATGTCCATAGTCATCCATAAATTGATGCTGCCCCTCTAAAGTACTAATCCCACTCTTAATATTACCCTGTAAGTCAGGATGATAATAATCAATACCTGTATCAATAATCCCTACACGAACGCGCCGTTCTTTAAGTTTTTCCCAAACTTGAGGTGCGCCAATTCTTTGTAAACCCCAGCCTATTCTCGGGGGATGAAAAAACGGAAACGGATACCAACACAGCTTAAATTCAAGGTCATCTTCTACTTGTAACCTTTTTTCCTCATCTCTTACCGCTAATGAAACATCGGTTTCAGATGAAAATTCACATACATATCCCCCTACAAGAGGTAATTTCTTAAGCAATCTACCTCCGGACCTTTCCAAACTTTGTCTTAAAAAAGCTTCATCTTCTGGGGCACGTAAAGTAATAATCTTTCTAATCTTCTTTTCGGACGTCTTTTTTTCCATAAAAACATCCCCTTTCTCCGCATAAAAAAAGCAATACTTATCTGCTGTAACTTATGCTAAAGAAAGTATTTTCGTCACTCTCTTAAGACAAATCCCTTCTTTCTTGCTATAATGTAAATATGATTATAAGGATGTGAATTTTATGAAAAAAATATTTTCTCTGTTTTTTCTGCTACTCTTGTCCCTAGGTATACTTTTAGGTGGTTGTCAGCACTCACAGCCAATTGAAGATTCCCTCACCACAACACCACCAGAACCTCCTCCTCCGGACAAAACTTTTGTCATCACCGCTGTAGGCGATATAATGATGCACAATACGCAAATTCGGGCTGGGTATCAACGCGAATATAATACATATGACTTTTCCTCTTTTTTTACTGAAGTAGAACCCTTTTTCCAAGCCTCTGATTTTGTAATCGGCAATCTGGAAACTACTCTTAGTAATGACCCCCGCTTATATAGTGGGTACCCTCGCTTTAATTCGCCCGCTATCCTCGCCCAAAACTTAAAGGAAGTAGGTTTTGATTTATTAACTACAGCTAATAACCACTGTCTTGATAAAGGTGTAAACGGTCTTTACAATACCCTCAACTACCTAGATGAAGCAGGACTGCTCCACGTGGGCACCTCTCGCAGTCAAGCTGAAAAAGAAACCATCCTTTATACTGAAATTGAAGATGTAAAAATAGCTGCTCTGGCTTATACATATGGAACTAATGGACTTAATCCGCCGCGTGGCCAAGAATTTGCGGTCAACCTGATCGATGAGGAACAAATTATGACTGACATAAAAAAAGCTCGCACCGGAGGAGCACAGCTAATTATTTTATATCTCCACTTTGGTCAAGAATACCAAGAGCATCCTGATAGCAACCAAATCTATCTGGCCAAAACATTCTTCAATGCCGGAGCAGATATAATTCTGGGAAGCCATGCTCATGTTTTACAATCTTCCGAAACTTATACTCGAGAAGATGAAAAAACTCAATTTGTTATTTACTCTTTAGGAAATTTTATTTCGGACCAAATTGGTCTGCCGAGAAAATCAAGTGTGATTCTTAACCTTCATTTTGGCATAGACACTCTCACTGGCGAACCTTATTTTAAAGAAGCCACCTATATCCCTATTTGGACTAGAAGATGGCTCGAAAACAGTAAAGCACATTTTAAAGTAATACCGATAGAACAAACTCTAGCTAAAATTAGAGCAGCGGAAATAGGTGACTTTACTTTCGATGAAATCCAAGAATTAGAACAAGCATGGTTACATGTTTCTAACCATATTAAAAACTAAAAGAGGTTATAAATTCATGATTAGTGGAGCACGCATTTTAAAAACAGGTATTGCCGTAACAATTAGCATGTACATCTGTGTTCTTTTAAATATTGAACCAGCTATCTTTGCCGGTGCTGCAGCCTTTTTAAACCTGCAACCCTCACTGGGCAAAAGTTTTTATAATGCTTTAGAACAAATTTTAACTCATTTCGTAGCTATCGGTATTGCTATTATGCTTGGTTTAACCATCGGCGGACACCCTTTAGTCATGGGTTTAGGCACTATTCTCGTCATTTTAATCTGTAATCGTTTTGAATGGCGCAGTAGTCTTTCCGGTGCAATTATGGCGACCATCTTTGTCTTAGCCTCTCCCCCGGATCAATTTTTAAACCATGCTTTCATTCGTTCTTTAGCCATCTTTATCGGGGTAGGCTCGGCACTTTTAGTCAATATAACCATTGCTCGGCCCCACTATGAAATGCCTTTACGCCAAAAATTAATTGCCCTAAACAAATTTATCATGGCTCACTTTAACCAAGTGGTGCAAAACTACCTCCAATTAACACCACCTCCTCCCCAAACCTTAAAACAACTAAACAAAAAAGCCGGGAAATTTTTTAATGAAGTGCACGACTATTATGGCTTATATAAACATGACCTAGGAATTTTAGATGATGACGGAAAAATTAACCGTAAAACAAAAACTAAATTCTATCGTGATTATCTAAATTATAATCGTGGGCTTTGGCAAAGAACGAAAGATATCTTCTTTTTAGCCCAAGAACGTGATAAAAGAAGAAAAGAAACCGGCAACTTACCACCTAGTGAAGACTTTGAGGAAATCCTAGAACTAATCAATAGTACCTTAGAACTCTTAAATCAATATAACCAACAATTACAAAAAAAAATATTAGGGGCAACTACAACTTATGTTGAAGAACCTCATATTTGGAGTAAACTTGACCAAATCATCAAGCAATGGCAAGGCTATCACCATGATAAAGGAAGCGATCATCTTCATGCTTTAATTGAAGTTTCCCTCATCACTTACAAAATACGTTGGGCAGCTAAAGAGTCAGCTCGTTTACTTGATTTTAAAACTAATTTAAATTGACATTTGCCTCCCACCTTCTTATAATTAATATTGTTCACTATAATTGCTGATGTAGCTCAAAGGCAGAGCACGTCACTCGTAATGACGAGGTTGTGGGTTCAATTCCCACCATCAGCTCCAGAAAATAGCAAGACCTGGGCAATAATGTCCGGGTCTTTTCCTAAGGCATCCTCTGGCAGGTCATCCACGTGGTATAGTAATGTTCTAATTGATGTATTTGCTGATCGTTTTTCTTGAAATACCCATTTCACGCTCAATGGCTCGTTGGGATTTGCCATCCCATAAAAACATAAGTAAAATGTCCTATTTTTCCATTAGCTTTATCAATCCCCCCTCACCCTCCACATGTTAAAAATTTATTAATAACATGTAAAAGTATATTGTACCCCAAATAATAATTGAAAAG
>DUTO01000011.1 GCA_012842035.1 Clostridia bacterium
AAGTAATTCTGTTGTTCCACCGGATAAATGTAAAGCTAAAAATTCCTCCCCGGGATGTTCTGTACAAGCCCAAATTCCTGCCACTATATGCCCTTCTTGATGACTTGTTTGGACAAGAGGAATATCCTCAACAACAGCTAAACTTTCCGCGAGCGAAAGACCGGCTACAAAAACAGGCAAATAAGAATTTTCGCGAGGTAAAGGTCTGGCGCTAACCCCTATTGCTTTAATCTCCGGTATCTTTAATTCGGAAAAAAGGAGCTGTAAAGCCCGGGGCAAATTTTGTAAATGATAAAAAAGGGCTGTAGATTGTCTCAAACCCTGTTCACCCATAGTTACAGGAAGAATGATTCTCTTCTCAGCCAATAATTGTTTGCTTTTATCTACCACAGCAAGAGAGGTCGTATAACAACTGGTATCAATTCCTAAAAACACCCATGATCACAACTTTCTTTTAACTTTGGTAAATCTTGAATTACTTTGCCTAAAATTCCATTAATAAAACGTGGTGCAGCTTCTGTACTATAAATCTTAGCAATCTCTAAAGCTTCATTTATGGTTACGGCTACAGGAATTTCCTTTAAAAAAATCATTTCAAACAGAGCCATACGCAATATATTGCGATCTACAGAAGCCATTCTTGCTAAGTCCCATTCATGGGCATATTTTTTAATTAAATCATCTAAAAAAAGCTGATGAGTAAGTACACCTTGTACTAAATGACTACCAAAAGTATTTGCACTAGGAGAAACTTGAGTTTCCTTACAAAGTTGAATTATCATTTTATCAGGCTCATCATTACCTAAGTCACAAGCAAATAAAGTTTTCATTGCTATTTCACGAGCTAAACGTCTGGTCAAAAGAGAGCCTCCTTTTTTGCTGTTAAGTTATGTTTTATCTATCTTTTAGTATTCTTTCTATAACACTTTTTAAACTTTCATTATCATCAATTCGTTTACCAATAAGAAAACCAAGATATAAACAAAGCATAATAAAAAGTGTACGCCAAAAACCATAATTAATCACTGAACAGGCAAAGGCAAGACCAATTAAAAGACCAATAATTTTACCACGATGTTTAAGTAATTCTATTAATATATTTTCCCACATCTTTCCTGCCTCCTATTCTATGTGACTAATTTGAGAATCCATATTTATTTGCGTTACTTGAATTTTTGTATCCTGTAAGCTTGTCCCGGCTGTTTGCGCAAGATAATCTTTCACAGCATGCTGTAATTCCGCGGTAATTTGCGGAATATTAATATCAGGATTTACTTTAACTTTAAGTAATACGGATAGTTTATTTTCAGTCAATTTAAGAATAGGTTTTACTTCTTTAACTTCAGGAGTTTTTTGGGCAGCTTTAAGGATAAGTGATTGCAAAGCTGATAAAGTTATATCAATTTGCCCTAATGCCGTTTGATGAATATTCGCCAATTTATCAGTTTTAGCTTTAAAACAGCTTAAAAACAAAGTAAAAGTTAAAATAAAAACGAAAAAAGAAACTAACCCTAAAATCCATCTATTATTAAGGTCAATCAGAAAAAAATCGAAATAATCTATCGGAGCAAACCATCCTAAGGCAATACAAATAAACAAAATTGAAATCAAGATATAACCCAAAGAAAGAATACCCATCGTAAATCTTGTTTTAAAACTACTCATCATTAATCCCCCTTAATCCTCACGGAAATACGGGACATAATTTACTTAGACTTGTTTTGCTCCTCTTCTTTAATTTCATTAGGAAAAGAAACCCCTTGAATATGTACATTAGTTTCTACCACAGATAGCCCCGTCATACTTTCAATAGCTTTTTTTACACCGCGTTGAATTTCATGAGCCACTTCAGGTATTCTGACACCAAATTCTACAATTACATAAACATCAACCCTTGCTTCTTTATCCCCGACTTCAACTTTTACTCCTTTAGAAGGACTTTTCTTACCAACAAATTCCGCAATTCCACCTACGATGCCCCCACTCATTCCGGCTACTCCCTTTACTTCAGCTGTAGCTAAACCGGCAATAATCGCCACAACCTCATCGGATATTTTTACGTTACCCTCTTCAGTACGAATCGTCTTTTCCGCAACTTCTTTTTCCATGCGCTTCTCCTCCTTTTTTCTTTGTATATTATAGCAGAATTACTACCAATTAACAAACATTGGTTTTTTTATTTGCCAATTATTGTAATCACTAAACGACCACTAGTAATATCCTTAACCACCAGGTCAAACATTCTTCCTGATTTACTAATAAAACCCCTAAATCTTGTCGCCGTAGGAATATTACCAGGAATTTGCTGCATTGCCTTTTCAATATCTGCTAAATCTATTTTAGCTTGACGATAATCTTTAAGTCGTTTTTTAGCATGATTTGTAATAATAATCCGCATAAGCTGACCCTGCCTTTAAAAAAACAAGGTCTTCTTAAAAACTACTTCATCACAATCTTCTTGAACGATAAAACTATAAATTGCATCTTGCAATGCCTCTTTTTTCGCTTCATTTATACCTAGCTTTTTATAAATATAATGTAGTTCTTCCCAAAGACAAAAAAATTCTTGCGGAAAAATAAGCTGTGCTATTTGACGTGACTTGGCTAAATTTTCATGGTGCTTTTTACAAATCGTAGGCATATCTTCTTCTCCCCCACAAAATCAAGTACTACAATTTTATGAAGAGGAAAAAGAAATATTACCCGGATTTAAATTTCTCAGTTAAAATCTGTTGGGCTCTTGCTAAGTCACGACAGATTTGGGCTTGTAATTCTTCTTTACTCCTAAACTTCTGTTCAGGTCTTATTTTTTCTAAGAAAGATATTTTTAGCTTTTCTTGATAAATATTTTTGTCAAAATTTAAAAGATGAGCTTCCACAGTTATTTTTTTACTATTTTTTTTACTATTAAAGGTAGGTCTTTTACCAATGTTAACAATAGCAGGCCAAAACTGGTCATCATATTGAGCACAAGCTACATAGACGCCCCAAGAAGGCAAGGCCTGTAAAACAGAAACAGCAAGATTAGCCGTGGGAAAACCTAACTCGCGACCACGCTGTTCTCCACAAATCACCTCTCCCTCAATACTAGGATAATATCCTAATAAATTTGTAGCTGTAAGTATATCTCCTGCTTCATACTTTTCTCGAATTAAAGAACTACTGACCACTTGCCCCCCCACGTTCACCGGTTTAATAATAGATACCGCAAAACCTTTTTGTTTTCCTAAAGTCTTTAATAATTCTGCAGTACCACTGCCCTTGTGACCAAAAGAATAATTAAAACCAACAAAAACTTTTTTTACTTGAAATAAATCAATTAAATATTCTTGCACAAACTCAAAAGGAGAAAGAAAAGCCGTTTGCTGATTAAACGGGAGGTAAAAAAGATATTGTACACCTAAAGATTTAATTAGGTCATATTTTTGTGACCAAGTATTAAGCTGTTTTATTTGTTGTTGTCCCTGCAGTACCTGTTGTGGATGAGGCTGCCATAATAAAACAGAGGAAACCCAAGCATTATTACGACTTTCCTCCACACAATGACGTAAAAGAACTTGGTGCCCTTTATGGACACCATCAAAATTACCTAAGGCCATTGCTAAAGAAAGATTCAATCTTCTAATTTCACTTAGGTCATTAATTATCTGCACTGTCCCCTCTTACTCCCTCTTTAAAACTTTTTTTGGTTTTAAAATAAGCTTATTATTTATCGGAATAATTTCGGCAATAGCTTCTAATTTCCCTTGAGTATTAAACACAGCCATATTTTTTAACAAAGGAAACGGTTCGGATAAAGAAAGCGCTTGGCCGTGTTTTATCTTTGTTATCTCTTTTTCCGATAAAACTATTTGTGCTAATCCTTCTACACAAATCTCTAAAGGTAATAAGGCTTTTTCCTTTAGAGTGGCTATTTCCTCTAGCGTAATACTCTCTTGAAGAGTAAAATTACCCACCTTTGTTCTCAGCAAAAAAGACAAATGACCTCCTACTCCTAATGCCTCACCTAAGTCATGACAAATAGTTCTTACATATGTTCCTTTAGAACAATTAATCATAAAAATTAAGCGGGGAGGTTTATATTTAATTATCTCAATTTTATAAACAGTAACTTGTCGAGAACGTGACTTTGTTTCCATTCCTAAACGCATCCGTTTATAAAGAGGAATTCCCTCTACCTTTACTGCAGAATAAGCCGGAACCATTTGCGTAATCTTGCCTATAAATTGCGAAATTTTGCTCTCGATTTCTTCTAGAGTAAGTTGGTCATAAGCCCTAGTCCTGACAACTTCTCCCCAAGCATCTTGAGTTTCCGTAGTAATACCAAAGGTTAGTTCACACAAATATTGTTTATCTTGTTCAATTAAAAATTCGACAAGACGTGTTGCCTTACCTACACAAAGTGGTAAAACACCGATAGCATGAGGATCTAATGTGCCGGCATGACCTATTTTCTTTGTTTTAAATTCACGACGTAAAAAAGAGACAACATCATGTGAAGTCATCCCGGAAGGTTTAAAGATATTAAGTACACCGTCCACAAGAATCACCGTCCTTAGCCAGGCACTCGCTCAAACAGCTTTCAATCCTCCTTATCACTCTAGTTGTTAATTCCTTTAAATTACCCTCTAAAGAACATCCAGCAGCTCGAGCATGACCGCCACCACCAAATTCATTAGCTAACAGATTAACATTACATGACTTTTTTGAACGAAAACTAATTTTTACTTTTTCCGGTTCTAATTCTTTAAAAACAAGTGCTACTTCTACTCCTTCTACAGAACGCAATAAACTAATCACACTTTCTGTATCAGTATTTAATAAATCAAACTCCGCTAACTCGGAATAAGACAAAACGCTCCACACCATTTTACCATTTAAAGAAAACTGCATCTTAGCCAGAGCTAACTTGATCATTAAAAGTTCTCGTAAAGGTCGCCGCTCAAAGAGATGTTCACGAATAAGTTCAATATTAGCACCCCAGCTTAATAATTCACTAGCAATACGAAACGTCTTCGCTGTAGTATTACTATAACGAAAAGAACCTGTATCAGCGGAAAGGGCCACATATAAACAAGTAGCTATCGGGGGAGAAATTTTTTTGGGGATCTCTGCTAAAAGTTCAAAAATTATTTCACCCGTAGCAGCGGCCTCTGAATTAACTAAATTAAAGTCACCAAAAAAAGTATTACTACTATGATGGTCAATATTAATAATCGGTACATCCGGAGGTAGAGAATATAAAAGTCTACCTAAATCAGCACAATCAACAGCAATAATCGGTCTCCCTTTAGGTAACTCTTGCTCAGGATATATTTTAATCATG
>DUTO01000140.1 GCA_012842035.1 Clostridia bacterium
ACAACTAAATTTCTTGTTAATTTTCTAATCATCTTAACCTCCTCTTTTTTTAATAAATTTACTATATCGATTTACCTAGCTAAAAACAAATAGGCTCCAAGAAGTTGTCGGTTAGTCTAATTAAAGGAAATTCCGCAAAGGCTTTTATTCTACAAATTTTGCATATTTTTTCCCCGCTGTTTAATTTTGGTATCTCATTAACTAGGCACCAAAACTAGTCCACGGCATAAAATAAAAAATAGACAACTATCCATAAAATAAGGAGGAAAAAATGTCCTGGTATCAAAATAAAGCCAATTTTCATCTGTCCCGCTCTCTTCCTCTAACTTTAACCAACTTAAATTCCGCAGCTGATGAAGAAAAAGTCATTAAGACCCTGCAAAACTTAAACGGAGTGCATAAAGTTACAACTGACCTTCCCACAAAAAAAGTCTTGGTATCTTTTAATCCCGCAAAAGTCCAAGTGGGAACAATTATCTACGTACTTACCAAACTAGGGTATCCTTGTCCCGAACATAAGTGTAAAAGTTGCGGTCGCTATTAATAAAACCTAAAAAAGCTACTCATTTTTAAATTTATTCTTTTAAGAAACTGTAACATTTAAAGAACCTGTCTAATAAAATACATCAGACCCATTATATTAAAAAAGGAGGAATATTTATGTCCGAAGCCAAAATTGCCCAAGTAACACCCGGTGAATGCCCACCGGAAGGTTGCCCGCCTTTTACAAGGATAGAATGTATTGCCGTTGATAAAATTTATGACAGTTGTTTTCAAATTCATGATTTAACTAGGGATACAACAGTCAAATTTAAAAATGACTTTGAAGAAGGTGGCGTAATCCCTTGTGCACAAAACGGAGACATTGAATGTCAAGAAGTTTCCCGCACTGATGTGGGAGGAGGCTTTTTCACGATAACTGTCCTCGTAACCGTTCCCATCACCCTCACTAACCCCAACGACCCAACGGAAACTGAAGATAAAGAATTTACTTTTACGAAAACAGTTACCCTCTGCTGTCCGGAAGGAGTAGATCCTGACTGCTCAGAAAGCATCATCAATTTCTGTAATTGTGTTATCACTGATGTTAGTGGTGGTCCTAGCAACCCCGGAGAGAGAACACTTTCCTTAACTTGTACTTTACAAATTTGTCTTGTGCTCAAATGTATCCTCAGGGTGCAACTTCTTGTTCCCAGTTATGGATTCTGTGTGCCGGCACCCTGTGTTACACTTCCGGGTGTTTGCCCACCCACTCCTCCCGCCCAATGTTTCTAGTTTAAAATGTTACCGGAAAATAAAGCACACTGTTATTTATGCAGTGTGCTTTTTCTTTCTAAATTTAATTACTATTTCTTTTTTTCTAAAACACCCTTAGTAACTACGCAATAGACATCTCCCGTATCGCTGCTAAATCAAGCAAACGCTGATTACTAGAACCACGAAACGCTAAGGAAATATCCTTTAACTCCTGACGAAAAGGACCATCTACCAAAATATCCGTAACTTCCAAAAGCTCTCGACTCCCCGGTAATTCCAAAGTCAATAATTCTTCATAAACATATCCTGTATAAGTTACTACATCTAAGCCCATTTTCTTAGCTTCACGAGCCAAGGCCGCCATTTCATGCCCTTGTAAAAAGGGTTCTCCGCCTGATAAAGTAAGACCACGTAAATTTTTCCGCCTTTTTCTGAGCATCTTTCTTATTTCACGCAAAGTCATCTCTTGTCCACCCTGTAAGTCCCAAGTATCCGGATTATGACAACCGGGACAATGATGCGGACAACCTTGTGCAAAGACAACAAACCTTAGCCCCGGACCATCAACTACACTTTCCGGCACAATTCCCGCTAAACGCATTTGCCTTCCTCCTATTAACCTCCAAATTTTAAATGTATTTTTCTGTTTCTTTCTTCCGCTAATTTACTGTCATTAAACTTATCCAAAGTCGAAAGATACCCTGTAATCCGACGGATTCTACTAATTTGTCCTTTTGTATGACACTGGGGACAAGTTTCCGTTTCAATCACTCCGTTAAAACCACATTCCTTACAAATATCGACAGGGAAATTCACGGCAAAATAACCCATATCAGCCTCACACATCGCTCTAATAATTGTCTCAAAAGCTTCTAAGTTCTGGTGAGGTGCAGAAGGAAGCTCTACATATGAGATATGTCCGGCATTACAATACTTATGATATGGTCCTTCCAAAGCAATCTTCTCCATGCCTGTAATCTCATATTCAACAGGGACATGAAAAGAATTAGTATACCACTCCTTATCCGTAATCCCCGGAACTACCCCAAAACATTCTAAATCCAGTTTGGTAAACTTCCCACTTAACTGTTCAGCCGGAGTGGCTAA
>DUTO01000141.1 GCA_012842035.1 Clostridia bacterium
AATGTTCAAACTGATCCTAATGAAGGGCACCTTTCTATTATTGGGAACAAAGGTTGGTATCCACGAGGTGGTAAAAAAGCAACTTTTGACCAACAACCATTAGAAGCAGCAGGACTTGTAGACGCTTGTTATCAGGCATTTCTGGTAAGCAAAAAACTAGCTTGGAAAAATTATATGCACTGGGCTTTTGCTTGGTTTTTGGGTAGTAACGACCTTCACCACGCTATTTATAATCCAGCAACCGGTGGTTGTTATGATGGAATTCGTCCAGGTGGTATTAATCAAAACCAAGGTGGAGAATCAACAATTTCTTATTTACTAGCTTTACACCAAATGCATCAGCTAAATAGTAAACATTTTCTTTCTAAACATCCTCAAAATAATGTAAGTTAAAATTTTTGTTAAAAATATATGGAGGTGTATTTTTATGTGGGCGGTAATCATCGCAGGAGGAAGTGGCACACGTCTCTGGCCATTAAGTCGTAAGCTTTTTCCCAAGCAATTAATTAACATCGGTGACAACAAGATAAGTTTATTTCAAGAAACAATTAAACGTGTATTAACTATTATTCCAGCCCAGCGGCTTATTATTGTAACTCATCAAGAGCAAGCAAATGACATTAAACGTCAACTTGAAGAAATAGAGGTCAAAGATGCCGTTTTAATTAAAGAACCATTAGCATTAAATACTGCACCGGCTATTGGTTTGGCCGCTACATATATTTATAAAAATGATGGTCCGGCAGCTATTATGACAGTACTTCCTTCTGACCATCTTCTTTCACCACAAGAAAAATTTACGGCTTTACTCGCTCACGCTAAACAAGCTGCAGCTAATCATGGTCTGATTACTTTTGGTATTCAACCTACCTATCCGGAAACCGGCTATGGTTATATTTGTCGTGGAAAACAATTGGCTGATGAAGTGTTTGCAGTAGAAAAATTTGTAGAAAAACCCAACTTAGCTTTAGCTAAAGAATATCTAAAAGATTCACGCTTTCTCTGGAATAGTGGTATGTTTGTTTTTAAAACCGGTGACCTTATCGAGGCCTATCAAAAATATTTACCTGATTTAGCCGGTGCTTTAAAAAGCGTTGAATACAATGACTTTAGCAATCTTACTGAAATTTATCAAAAACAAAAAAATATTTCTATTGACTATGGTATTATGGAGAAAGCTAAAAATGTGGTTGTAATTCCTACGGATATTACATGGAGTGATGTAGGTAGTTGGGAAGCTCTTTATCAAATTTCTCCTAAAGATAATGAAGGTAATTATTGCCATGGGCGTGTAATCAATATAGATACGCAAAATAGTTTGCTTTACTCCCCTTCTCGTCTTTTAAGTACTATCGGGGTAAAAGATTTAGTAGTTGTTGATACGGCAGATGCTTTATTGGTTTGTGCACGCAATCAATCTCAACAAGTAAAAACTTTAGTTGATCTCTTAAAAGAAAAAGGTGCTGCTGAATATATTGCTCATACTACAGAATATCGCCCTTGGGGTAATTTTACTGTTTTAGAAGATCAAGAACATTATAAGATTAAAAGAATTGTAGTTAATCCCGGTAAAAGACTTAGTTTACAAAGTCATAAGCATCGTGCTGAACATTGGTTAGTGGTAACAGGTCAAGCCTTAGTAACTATTGATACAGAAGAAAAATTGCTCAATGAAGGTGAAGCTGTTTTTATTCCTGTTCAAGCTCGTCATCGCTTAAAAAATCCTGGAAAAGAAAAACTAGAAATCATAGAAGTACAAAGAGGAGATTATTTGGGCGAAGATGATATTATTCGTTATGAAGATGACTATGGTCGAATAGAAAAAAAACAAAAAGAGCCTTTCCAAATATATAATGACTGGTTACAATCTGAAGTTGTAGATGCTAAAAGCAAGCAAGAATTATTAAAGATAAAATCTAACCTTACAAAAATTAAAGAACTTTTTAATTCTGAACTCTCTTTTGGTACAGGAGGTTTGAGAGGAATAATTGGTGTAGGACTTAATCGCATGAATACTTATGTTGTACGCAAAACAACACAAGGTCTGGCTAATTATTTAAACAAACAATATCCTGCGGCAAGACAACTCAAAGTAGCGATTGCTTATGATACGCGTCTTTATTCGCAGGAGTTTGCAGAAGAAACAGCTTTAGTTCTCGCCGCTAATGGTATTCAAGCTTTAATCTTTCCTAGTCCTCGCCCTACCCCCCACTTGTCTTTTACGATCAGAGAATTAAAATGTGCTGCCGGAATAGTGATTACGGCCAGTCATAACCCACCTCAATATAATGGTTATAAAGTTTATGGTCCTGATGGGGCTCAAGCTGTTTCCCCATTTGTTGATGAACTGACCCAAGCTATTGCTCAAGTGGATATTTTTAAAGATGTGCGTACAATGAGTCGTCGAGATGCTGAAATTAAAGGATTATTAACAGTACTTGATTCTGAAATTGACCAATGTTATTTAGAAAAGGTTGCTTCATTAGCTCAAAGCAAACCACAACAAAAAATTAAAGTTGTCTTTACTCCTTTACATGGTACAGGGCTCTGCTTTATCCCTACTCTTTTAAAACAAACTGGATTTGTCGATTTGTTTTTAGTCAATGAACAAATGAA
>DUTO01000142.1 GCA_012842035.1 Clostridia bacterium
ATTCCTCATGGCGTGACCGGTACAGCTTCGGCTTGTTTTGAACCGACTTTAGATTATGTTGTCGTTAAAATACCGCGTTGGCCTTTTGATAAATTTGCTACGGCGAGACGGACATTAGGTTCACAGATGAAGGCGACAGGTGAAGTCATGGCTTTGGGTCGAACTTTTCCGGCAGCTTTGTTAAAGGCTATTCATTCTTTGGAAATGAGTTTTGTGAGCTTAATTGTGCCTGAGTTTAAAAAATTTAGTTTGTCCGAACTTTTACAGAAGTTACAAGCGGCTGATGATGAGCGAATTTTTGCCGTAGCCGAATCTCTACGGCGGGGTGTTTCCCTAGAACAAATTCATCAAGTGACGGGGATCGATTTGTTTTTTCTGGATAGTATTGCCCGTATTGTCAATTTGGAGATGCGTTTAGAACAGAAAAAAGAATGGAAGAAAGAAGATTGGCTGTTAGCTAAAAAGAACGGTTTTAGTGACTTGGAGTTAGCTTATTTTAAAGGTGTTTCTGAAGAAGAGGTTCGTCAGGAGCGGCAAAGGTTAGGGGTGCTACCCGTTTATCGCATAGTGGATACTTATGCCGGGGAAGTGGAAACCACCACTCCTTATTATTACTCGAGTTATGGAGAGGAAGACGAATTTGAACAAGCGAACAAACCGAGAGTGGTTGTTTTAGGCTCAGGTCCGATTCGGATTGGGCAGGGCATTGAATTTGACTACTGTTCTGTCCATTCTGCTTGGGCGATTAAGGAGCAGGGGATGGAATCGATTGTTATTAATAATAATCCGGAAACGGTAAGTACGGATCCGGATACCTCAGATCGTTTATATTTTGAACCACTTACTTTGGAAAATGTGCTGGATGTCATTGAAGCGGAACAGCCCTTAGGGGTAGTGGTGCAGTTTGGGGGGCAAACAGCGATTAATCTGGCCAAACCTTTAGCAGAAAGAGGGGTTTCTATTTTAGGAACAACAGTCGAAGATATCGATCGGGCCGAAGACCGGGAAAAGTTTGATGCTCTTTTAGAGGAAATAAGGGTTCCCCGACCTAAAGGCAGTATGGCCCATAGCCATCATGAGGCCAAAAGAATAGCGGAAACATTAGGCTTTCCGGTATTGGTTAGACCCTCTTATGTTTTGGGGGGAAGGGCGATGGAAATTGTTTATTCGGAAAAAGAACTAACCAATTATTTAGAGAAGGCAGTACGTGTTTCACCGGAACATCCTGTTTTAGTAGACCGTTATCTTCTGGGGAAAGAAGTAGAGGTTGATGCGATTTGTGATGGGGAAAGGGTTTTAATTCCCGGGGTGATGGAACATTTGGAGAGAGCAGGAGTACATTCGGGAGACAGTATTGCCATCTATCCGCCCCAGACTTTAGACCGAAAAATTATGGCTACATTGATTGATTATACGGAAAGAATTGCTTTAAGCTTGCAAGTGAAGGGTTTGCTGAATATTCAATTTGTCGTGCAAGGTGAGAATATTTATGTCTTAGAGGTTAATCCTCGAGCTAGTCGTACCGTGCCTTTTTTGAGTAAGGTGACGGGAATTCCGATGGTGAAGTTGGCTACGCGGATTATGTTGGGTGAAACTTTAGCAAAACAGGGTTATGCAGGTGGTTATGGATCGGAAAGAGGGCTCACGGCAATTAAAATGCCTGTCTTTTCGTTTAGTAAATTAACGAATGTGGAACCTTCTTTAGGACCGGAGATGAAATCTACCGGTGAAGTAATGGGGTTGGCTGATGATTTTTCCATGGCTTTATCTAAAGCCTTTTTAGGCGGTGGGTATAAGATTCCGCAACAGGGGGAGATTTTGGCCACGATTGCCAATAAGGATAAGGATGAAGCTTTACCCTTATTACGTTCTTTTGCTGAATTAGGTTTTATAATTTGGGCTACCCCGGGAACAGCAGCTTTCTTAAAGAAAAATGGTGTAGCTGTGCGTAAAGTAGCGAAGTTAGAAGAGGGGACACCTCATGTGGTAGACTTAATTCGGAGTGGTAGTATTAGTTTTGTGATTAATAGTTTGACTAAGGGGAAGCAACCCCTGCGGGACGGTTTTCAGATTCGCCGCGCCGCAGTGGAGTTTAATATTCCTTGCCTAACTTCTTTAGATACGGCGGGAGGGCTGTTAAGTGTTATTCGCATGTCCCGGGAAAGAGAGCTGACGGTAAAGGCGTTACAGGATTATTTAAGCTAGATATGAGTTCAAGGTAAAAACTATTTTCATCTATTGAGTTTGCTTATTTGGGGCATAAATATTCCGGCTCCGTGCTCCGCTTGGGAAACACCATCTGCTTGGCTTGCGCTTCCTTTCCATATTTACGCCCGCAAATAAGCTATGCAAGTGCTACATCAACATACATCAGGATAATACGTAGTGAAGCAAAGTATTTACCACATGATCATGCATAGCCTGAACCCGAGGTGACGTGAGTTCGGTTCCTCTTAGCTTTAGGAGTCCGAAGGTAATACTTTGCAGAATCGGATTTTGAGAATAGGGAGGTGTGTTCAAATCGTGAAGTATCATGTGCCGGATGCCCTTGTCTTAAGACAGGAAAGGATCGGACAAAATATTTATGCCCTTACTATAGAAAGTCGAGAAATTGCGCATGAGGCTCAACCGGGGCAGTTTGTGCATTTGCGTTGTGGGCAGGGAGACGATCCGCTTTTGCGGCGTCCTTTAAGTATTAATGATGTGCAAAGGGAAACAGGTTATGTTACTTTCTGGTATCAGGTAGTGGGGAAGGGCACCCAGCTTTTAAGTCAGGTACAAGCAGGGGAATGTCTTGATGTAATGGGTCCCCTAGGGCATGGTTTTCAAACAGATTTAAGCGGGAAAAAGGTAGGACTGATTGGAGGAGGCATGGGGATTGCACCGTTGATTTTTTTAGGTTCGGAGTTAGTCAAAAAAAATGAGGTACAGGCTTTTGGGGGTGGCAGAAGTAAGGAGTTATTGCCGCGGTTCCCCGAAAACATGGACTTTCCTTCCGAACTTATTACTGAGGATGGCAGTAGTGGCAAGCAAGGGCTAGTGACGGAGATTCTGGAGGAATGGCTTGCTCAGGATGCCCCAGAAAGATTTGACTTTTTATACGCGTGTGGGCCTCGTCCTATGTTGGCAGAGGTGGCACGTTTGGCTCGTCAGGCACAGATTCCTTTACAAGTGTCTTTGGAGACGGTGATGGCTTGTGGTGTAGGGGCTTGTTTAGGATGTACCTGTGAGGGAGCGGGGCGAGCTGAAGGGAAACGGTTCAAGGTTTGCCAAGATGGTCCTGTTTTTTGGGCAGAGGAGGTGAATTGGGATGAGTAAAGTTGACCTGTCGGTAGAAATTGCGGGAATTAAGATGAAAAATCCGGTGATGACAGCTTCGGGCACGTTTAGTTTTGGCGAAGCTTATACCGACTTTTTTTCTCCTGCTTGTTTGGGGGCCTTAGTCGTGACGTGTGTTACTTTAGAACCGAGAGCAGGGAATCCCTCGCCCCGTTTGGTGGAGACTCCGGCAGGCTTGCTTAATTCTATTGGTTTGGAAAATCCCGGAGCAGACGTGGTTTTGGAAAAGCTTTTACCACCTTTAGAACAGTATGATGTGCCTATTATCGTCAATATTGCCGGTAATACCTTAGAGGAATATGGTCAGGTGGCGGCTAAACTTAGTACGAGTACTGTGGTGAAGGGATTAGAAGTAAATATTTCTTGTCCCAATGTGCGAGAGGGCGGCTTAGCTTTTGGCAGTCAGCCGGAGATGGCAGCTCAAGTAATTAAGATGGTGAAAGCAAATACCGACTTGCCGGTGATTGCTAAACTTTCGCCCAATGTTACGGATATTGGAACCATAGCGAAAGCGGTAGAAGAGGCGGGTGCTGATGCTCTTTCCTTGATTAATACTCTTTTAGGAATGGCGATTGATATACATAAAAAAAGTCCTGTTTTGGCCAATGTAGTGGGGGGGTTGTCCGGACCGGCAGTAAAGCCAGTAGGTGTGCGCATGGTTTGGCAGGTAGCAGAAGAGGTGCAGATTCCACTTATTGGGATGGGGGGAATTATGAATACTGCTGATGCTTTAGAATATATGATGGCGGGAGCTACAGCTGTAGCTGTGGGTACGGGACAATTTGTTAATCCGCG
>DUTO01000143.1 GCA_012842035.1 Clostridia bacterium
ACAATCTCTCCATCTTGAGCTGTATTTTGCTTTTTAACAATGACCATATCTCCATCTAAAATCCCCACATTAATCATACTATCCCCTACAATGTTTAACATAAAAACATCTTCAGTTCTGGTAAAGTCAAGAGGGAGGGGGAAGGTATCTTCAATATTTTCTACAGCTAAAATGGGCGCTCCGGCTGTAACTCGACCTACAACAGGTACATTTATTAAGTCTTTATTAATTTTTAAGGCCTTATTGATAACCTCGATCGCTCTTGGTTTGGTAGGGTCTTTTCTAATATAACCCTTTTTTTCTAATTGATTTAAATGATTATGTACAGTAGCACTGGAGCTTAAGCCGACAATTTTTCCAATCTCCCTCACCGTGGGAGGATAACCCTTGCGTTTAATTTCCTCGACAATAACTTTAAGAATCTCCTTCTGCCTTTCTGTTAAGTCTTCAAAATTTTCATACATTACCAACCCCTCCATATTAAAAATAATACTTTAATAGATTGTACCATAACTTTTTCGGCTTTGCAAACGCTGGTTCGTAAAAAATTAAAAAAACACTTGACGCCAAACGTGAGTTCTGTTAAGCTATATTCAAGAACATTAGTTTGGGGTTGAGGAAATATGTATCAAAAAAGAGTAAAAAGAAAAAAACTTAGAAAAAAGAAAAGAATTACTTTCTGCATTGGCTTGTTTTTATTTTTTGCATTAGTTTTACCATTTATTAAACCTACAGCATTAGAAGCCCATACATCTAATGAGTATATTGCTGTAATTGTGGAAGACGGTGATTCACTTTGGAAGATTTCTCAACGCTTTATCGATAATCAAATGGATATACGTCATTACATCAATATTATTCAACAGTATAATGATCTGAAAACGGCAAATATTTATCCAGGGCAGATTATCAAAATACCTTTATATGTGTATAAATAAAAACGACGCTCTAAAATGCCTCACAATCGATTAGAATTAAATAGCTAAGGTATAAACACCTTAGCTATTTGCAATTTAACTTATTTAAGTATGCCTTAAAGTTATTTTGCTCAGGTTCGGTTTTTCCAAGCTTGTTTTTTCGTTTTTTTTACTTCCGATAATGGTCATTATGTTAACTAGCGTAATTTGCGAACATAAATTCATTATTTTCTTTTTAAGACGTTTAATAATTCTTTCCTGTTCCTCCAAAAGTGGTGTTTGGACCATAAAAGCGAACAATATTATAACCCCACCTATTAATGTTATAATATGACCAACAACTTGCATTATATTTAGTTTAGTTAATAAAGAAATCTCTTCTTGTTGATTTTTCATGAAATTTCTCCTAATCATTGTTTTATTACTTGTATTATTCTATGTTCTGTAAAAACAAATCGTTAGCCAAAACTCTAATTGATAAACTATTAAAATTACGCTTCTTAAAATGCCTCAGAATCGATTAGAAATATATGGCTAAGGTGGTTTATACCTTAGCCATAATTGATCATTCATTTTCTAAAGGTTTTATTGCCCGATTAAATTGTGCTTTAATTTCCTCATCAGGTTCTTTTCCCAAAATGCTAACTAAATAAATAGTAAGTATGGATAGAATAAAACCGGGGATAATTTCATAGATACCTAGCCCAATAAAGTTCTTCCAGATTATTACCGTGGTTCCTCCGACAATCATTCCCCACAGAACCCCTGTTCCCGTAGTGCGTTTCCAGAATAGGGAGCATAAAATAGCCGGCCCAAATGTAGCGCCGAAACCAGCCCAGGCATAAGCAACTAAATTTAAGACACTCCCTCCTGCTTTAGCCAAAATAAGAGCTAAAACAGCGATCACGATTACGGCCAGACGACCTACCCAAATTAATTCTTTTTGCGAAGCATTTTTACGGAAAAACGCTTTATAAAAGTCTTCGGTCAAAGCACTAGAAGCAACTAAAAGCTGAGAATCTATCGTACTCATAATCGCTGCCAAAACAGCGGCTAATAATAAACCGGCAATCCAGGGATTATATAATACCTTAACTAACATGATAAAGACCTGTTCTGGATCTTCTAATGGTTGGGAGAAAAAAGGAATACCACAAAAGCCAACAAACAAAGCGCCCCATAGTGTGAGAACTACCCAAACAATAGCAATTAACTGTGCTTTCGGAATATCTTTTGCCGAACGAATCCCCATAAATCTGGCTAAAATGTGAGGTTGACCAAAATAACCGAAGCCCCATGCCATAAGGGAAATCACTACTAATAAACTGAAATCACCATTTTCCGAAACCCAGAAAATATTCTGAGCAAAGTCATAAACTACAGTCTTAGTTGCATCCAGTAAATCAACATTAATAGTGCCTAATGCATTCCATAATGAACCTATCCCGCCCATATTGCTAATTATTGTCATCGGTACGAACAATAAAGCCAAGAACATTAAAGAACCTTGCACAAAATCTGTATAACTAACCGCCAAAAACCCCCCTAAAAATGTATAGCAAATTATAACAAGGGCCCCAATTAATACAGCTATATTATAATTAAGTCCAAAACTAGCTTCAAAAAGTTTTCCCCCCGCCACTAAACCGGAAGCAGTATAGAATAAATAAAAAATTAAAATTAAAATAGCTGAAATAATTCTCAGCAAATGTGTTTTGTCTTGAAATCTGTTTTCAAAATAGCTAGACAGTGTTAAAG